>JABMQZ010000241.1 GCA_013202965.1 Bacteroidota bacterium
GAGGCGCACACTCGCCCGATGAGCGGATCAACATTGAAACCGTTACGAAGTTTTGGGATATGACGATTGAAATCCTGAAGAGGATTTCAAGTTCCTAGTAGAGTTTATACTTAATAAATTATTAAGTTAAAATTTATACACTCCAGATTGGCACTAGCCACTCGGAACTAGGAACTCGGCACTCCCTATATGCCTATTCCAACCCCAATACGAAAGATCGGATTACTATAGGGTGAATCATAGGAGTCAAGCAGATTGTATAAAACGGTAATCCCAACAAATGCATTCTGTCCGATCCATTGGCGGTATCCCCCTCCGAGAAAAAGGCTGGAAACCCACGCACGCTCTTTCTCAATTTCATTATTATGATTTAAACTTACATACTTATCATAATTAAGCATCTCATACTCAGCATGAATAAATAAATCATTGAAGAAAAACAGGTAATACCTTGCAAAGACACCTACACCATAATTGTTAGTGGAAAACTTGGCGCCATAATAAGAGGCGTCGTATCGGTTATACGTATAGTTCAAGCGGGTACCTATATCTACATCCGGGGTCAGGCGGTAACCGATCACCGGGGCAATCATCAGTGTTGTGGAATAAGACGACATGCCAAAACCAAGGCCGCCACCAAAATAAAGGCGTTTCTGCATTTTGAATTCACTTTTCTTTTCAGATGCCGGTTGGCCAAACTGCCCAAAGGATGAGAAACTGATCCCAAAGGCCAGGATAAATATTATGAAGGCAGAAAACTTATAATTACGCATATCCAAATTTCATTTCGTTTACACAAAGATAGTATTTTCAGTTTAGCTATGAAAGAGCTGGGAAATACAATATTTTTTGTATGCTAACGTATAAAAGAGTAATGAAGTATTTACAAACGTTTTAGGTGTTGGTGTGTTACGTGAAATTAATAATTATTACTTATTCACTCCGGATTGGCACTCGGCACTATGCACTCGGCACTAGGAACTTTTAAGTATCTTTGCAGCATCCAATGATCAAAACTTTCAAATACACCCTCCCGTTTCTGCTTGTATTAGCAGTGGCATTTTCCTCCTGCCGCAAGGAGCACAAGATCGATGATAACCCTTCCCTTAAACTTGAATTCTCAATGGACTCGATCATCTTCGATACTGTATTCACTACGGTAGGTTCCATTACAAGGTATTTAAAAGTTTATAACAGGCATGACAATGCGCTGAATATTTCCACCATCAGACTGCTGGGGGGTACAAGCTCCAATTACAGGATCAACATAGATGGCACACCAGGCATAGAGGAAAACGATGTGACGATTGCAGGAAATGACAGCTTGTTTCTTTTTGTCAGGGTGACCATTGACCCCGGCAACCAAAACCTTCCTTTTGTTGTGTCGGATGAGCTTCTGTTTATCACCAACGGGAACCAACAAAGTGTGGTTCTCGCTGCCTGGGGGCAGGATGCGCACTATATCATTGCAGATAAAACAATTGGCAGTCTGAAATATAAAATCGTTGCCGCTGAAGACAGCGCTGTTACCTGGCCTGCAGACAAACCATATCTGGTGTATGGCTATGCGGTGGTGGACTCCACCGGCAGTCTGGCCATTGAAGCAGGTGCAAAGATCCATTTTCACAATCAATCTGGTTTGTGGGTGTATAAAGGCGGCAGCCTGAAGGTCATGGGCAGTATGGAAGACCCTGTGGTGTTTCAGCAGGACAGGCTCGAACCCTATTTTCGCAACCTTCCCGGACAATGGGACAGGATCTGGCTGAATGAAGGCAGCATCGACAATGAAATTAATTATGCTGTGATCCGCAATGGCTTCATCGGCTTGCAGGCAGAAACCTTACAGGAGCCCATGGGCAACCAGCTGCTGCTTACCAATACCATCATTGAGAATATGAGCGGGATCGGCATACTGGGCAGATATTATGCCATCACAGGGATCAATAATGTTGTAACAAATTGCGGACAGCTGGGTATTCTGCTTCAAGGCGGGGCCTATGATTTTCGCCAATGCACCTTCGCCAACTATTTCCGGGATGGTATACGCCAGGATCCCAACCTGGCCATGACCAATTATTATGTCGACCCAAACGATGTGCTCTACATTTATAATATGGATGCTTATTTCGGAAACAGCATCATTTACGGCGACAAAACTGAAGAACTGCTTCTGGATTCAGAAGAAGAGGGAAGCTTTAATTACAGCTTTGACCACTGCCTGTTAAAAACAGAACTGAACATTTCCAATGAGGATATATTTCCCGGATGCATTAAAAATCAGGATCCCATATTTGTAGATGCGGACAAAAATAACATGGCCCTTGACACCCTGTCCCCCGGCATAGACCTGGGCAGCATCAATGTGATAAACTCCTCACCCTACCCAAGCATTGTTGACAAAGACATACTTGGCATCAGTCGCATCAGCTCACCTGACATGGGCGCGTATGAGTACATTTATGAGTGAATAGTGCCGAGTATATAGTGCCGAGTGCCTAATTAAAAAATTGTATTTTTGACCTTCATCAAACAACAAGCATATGAAAGGAACTATTAAACTTATTATTCCAGTTCTTGCTGCATTTGTCCTATTCGGCTGTGTTCAGGAAACCAAAGAGAAAACAACTAAGCAGGAACCTATGAAAATAACAAAAGAGATTTTCGGCCTGGTCGATACTACGGAAGTGTACCTGTACACCCTGACCAACAAAAATGGCATGCAAGTGAAGATCACCAATTATGGCGGGATTGTCACTTCCATCATATGCCCGGACAGGGAAGGAAATATGGCAGATGTCGCCCTTGGATTTGATGAGCTGCAGCCTTATCTCGACGGCCATCCCTATTTCGGTTGTATCGTTGGACGATATGGAAACAGGATCGCCAAAGGAAAATTCACCCTTGAAGGCGAAGAATATACATTGGCCATCAACAATGGCCCCAACCATTTGCATGGGGGCATCAAAGGATTTGACAAGCACGTATGGAAGGCAAAAGAGAAAAGTTTCCCTGACACTTGTTTCCTGAGGTTGCGTTATACCAGTGCTGATGGGGAAGAAGGCTATCCGGGCAACTTGAGGGTGATGGTAACATACTCCCTGACAAATGACAATGAACTGATCATCTTTTATAAAGCCACAACGGATAAGGCTACCGTGGTGAACCTGACCCATCATACCTATTTCAACCTGGGCGGAACACAGGAAGATGCACTGGATCATATGATGAGCATTGCGGCAGATAAATTTGTGGCAGTGGACGAAACGCTCATCCCCACGGGAGAATTGAAGGATATAAAAAACTCCCCCATGGATTTTACCACACCCCACAGCATTGGCGAACGCATTGCCGAAGTGGATGGTGGCTATGACCACACCTATGTGCTGAACAATATGGGCGAGCTCTTAAAAGTTGCCGATGTTTATGAGCTGAATACAGGAAGACTGATGGAAGTGTTTACCACAGAACCCGGCATACAATTTTATTCGGGTAACTTCCTTGACGGCAGCCTGAGCGGGAAAAATGGGATCGTATATAAACAACACCATGGCTTTTGCCTGGAGACACAGCATTTCCCGGACTCCCCGAACCAGGCTGACTTCCCTTCCACTATCCTGAGGCCGGGAGACATGTACACCCAAACAACTATTTATAAATTATCAACAAAATAAGCTGGGCATTGGCAAAAAAGAATAAACACAAAGAGGAAAATAAGGCCGGGCAAAAATATTTCGCCCTGATCATTCCGCTCCTTATCATGATCGCCACCCTTATCGTTTTCAATCCTTCTGTGGATAATGGGATCCTTCATGGCTGGGATGACACTGAATACTTAAACGACAGGAATGTGCAGGAATTCAAGTCCGGTACATTCTTTTCGGATTATTACCTGGGCATGTACCAGCCACTTGCGGTATTCACGCTTGCAATGAATTACCAGAGTGCAGGGGATTCGGAAAGGGCATACCATGCAAGCAACCTTTTCCTTCATCTTATCAACATTTTGCTTCTCTGGCTGCTATTGGTAAAACTTACGGGCAGAAAAAGCATCGCCGGGATCGGAGCATTGTTGTTTGCCATACACCCCATGAATGTTGAACCCATAGCATGGATCTCAGCAAGGAGTACCCTCTTGTTCACGGCATTTTATATTGGAGGCCTCCTGAGCTACCTGAAATACACAGAAAACAAAAAGCCTTTATATTTCATTTTTACCCTAATGCTAGCCCTTGCGGCATTGTTCTCAAAGTCCATGGCCATGAGTTTTCCACTGGTTTTACTCGTGTTGGACTATTTCAGAGGCCGGACGTGGAATGCAAGGCTGATCCTGGAAAAGCTTCCATTCCTGTTGTTTTCCGTGATCTTTGGTTATATAACAATTGAGGCAGCACAAAGCTTTGGGCATATCACAGCATTGCAATATGAGTACTCCCTGCTGAATAGATTTTTTATTCTGTGCCACACCTTCTTTTTCTACTTATTTAAGTTTATTGTCCCAACAGCTCTTTCGCCAATTTATGCCTATCCGGAGGTGAATGGCGGAATGCTTCCCTGGCTGTATTACTTCAGTCCGGCCGTTCCGCTGCTGCTGATCTATCTGATCTACCGCTTTCGAAATACTCAGAAAGAGCTGATCTCGGGAATCCTGATATTCACTCTGGTCATCCTGCCCGTGCTGCCATTGTTCTGGTCAAGGATCTTTGTAGCTGCCGATCGTTATGCTTACCTTTCATATACAGGCTTATTCCTTATCGCAGGATACCTGCTATACAAATTACTTTCCGGAAACTTTCTAAAGAACAAAAGCCTTCGTTATGCCGGAATGATTATCCTGGCTGCATATATTGCCTTCCTGATGTACAGCAGCAATCAGCAGTGTAAATATTGGAAAGACGGAGATACATTGCTCAGCCGCTCTATATACCTGGCCGAATCTAAGCCGGCATTGGCACTATCCTATTTTTACCATGGCAACATCATGCAAAATATTGCTGAAACCAAATACCGGGAGGGATATGCCAGCAGTAATGAAGCAAAAGTGAAGAATTCATTTACTTATTACAGGAATGCCATTCAGGATTATGACTCAGCCATTGCCTTTAATCCTTCCTATATGCTGGCGTACACCAACAGGGGGATGATCTATGGCACCATGACATATGCCAACCCTGATTATTGGGAAAAAGCCAATAATGACTTCAATGAAGCCATAAGCATCCAACCCGATTATGCAGACAATTACTACAATAAAGCATGGTTGTTTTTTATTAGTGGTGATACTATTGCCGCATGTGAATTGTGGAAGAAAGCGGATGAGATGGGCTCTGTGGTAGCTATTGATGCGCTGAAAAAGAATTGTTGGTAATTTCTGCAATCTTCTATGATATAACACTTTATTTAATTGCCTGAAACCCTGATAAATAAGCTTTTGTCTTTAAAGTCCTCTTTTCAAGTTATCTTTAATTAAGGATACTGCTTCGCAGTAGGGTAA
>JABMQZ010000022.1 GCA_013202965.1 Bacteroidota bacterium
TTCAGGGGAGATGTGCCGCTTTTGCGGGACAGAGGGGTATTATAAAAATCTGGTTCCGCTATTGCGGAATGAAATTGGGTTAATACCTCGTGGGCTTGCCCCGAGGATAATCAATTTCAAAGATTTTTTTATTAAGCTATCAGAATAACATTTTCCGCTTAAAATTATTGCGCTTATTCGCTGAGTTATAAAAAAAGGGGCCGAAGCCCCTTTTTTGATAATCCTACCCCTTAAACTTATTCAATTATAAGTTTTCGGACTTCAATTGCTTCACCAGCAACTACCTGTACAATGTACATTCCTGTGATAAAGCTTGAAGTATTCACCATTATCTGGCTATTATCAAATTGGCCTGAATATACTAACTGACCCATATTGTTGTATATCCTGACTTCATCAATAATGCTTTCTGATACTATTGTGATCTTGTCTGAAGCGGGATTTGGATAAACCACTATATTGGAGGATGTGAAGAATTCTTCAACATTTGTGATAATCCAACCCGGACCGAAACAAACATCATCGTAATATGCGCCTGGAGGGCCTCCAGCATTATGTCCGTAATAATCAATACTACCAATGGTCATCTCATTTACAAATTCAATGATTAATTCACCAGCAATCAATACCTGACCGAATCCTCTGTCAAGGTCATAATCAATCTCGACCAGGAACCAGGTATCTTGATCGTAAACAAAGGTTTCAGTGCTCTGGCCTGCAAAAGCACCAGTTCCACCGTCATCAAAAAACAATTCCAGGTTCCAGTCTATACCCGGAGTGGGTTCAGTCTGAACATTGAAGTAACCTGAGAATCCTGTTGGTACATACATATAGTGAGAATATAACCATTGACCGCTTGTTAAAGGATCGTCGCCAAATTGGAATATTAGGTCGATAGCACCGGCATCAACAACAAATGAATTGTCAGGGCTGTGAGATTGTGCATCAGAAACCATTGCATCATCTGCGGGACCACCACTCCATGTGGTCCAGTATCCGCCTAACTGCTCGGCAACTCCAAGACCTACTGTTAAAGCATCGAAATTTTCGCATTCAGATGGTAGAATATATTCCCCGAAACAAACATCATCGTAATAAGCTCCGGGATCACCTCCGGTATTAGCTCCGTAATAATCAATACCACCGATGGTCAATCCATTTACAAATTCAAGGATTAATGCACCATCAAAATATACCCGGCCAATTCCTGCGTCAAGGTCATACATAATCTCAACCATGAACCAGGTATCAGGTGTGTATGTAAAGGTTTCTGTACTCTGGCCATCAAAATGACCGGTTCCATCGTCATCAAAATACAAGTCCAGGTTCCAGCCAACACCCGGAGTAGGTTCTGTCTGAACATTGAAGTAACCTGAGAATCCTGTTGGGACATACATATAGTGAGAATACATCCACATACCGCTTGCTATGGGATCGTCGCCAAATTGGAATATTAGGTCGATAGCACCGGCATCAACAACAAATGAATTGTCAGGGCTATTGGATTGTACATCAGTAACCATTGCATCATCAGCGCTACCACCACTCCATGTGGTCCAGTATCCGCCTAACTGCTCGGCAACACCAAGACCTACTGTTAAAGCATCGAAATCTTCACAGGGGCCCGGAGGAATATATTCTCCAAAACAGACATCATCGTAATAAGCGCCGGGATCACCTCCACTATCAGCTCCGTAATAATCAATAGCACCAATGGTCATTGCATTTACAAATTCAACAATTAATGCACCATCAAAATATACCCGGCCAATTCCTTGATCAAGGTCATACATGATCTCAACCATGAACCATATATCTTGTGTATAAGCATAGGTTTCAGCGCTCTGTCCACCAAAATAACCGGTTCCGCCGTCATCAAAATACAATTCCAGGTTCCAGCCAATACCCGGAGTGGGTTCTGTCTGAACATTGAAGTAACCTGAGAATCCTGTCGGGACATACATATAGTGAGAATACATCCACATACCGCTTGATAGAGGATCGTCGCCAAATTGGAATATTAGGTCAACAGCACCGGCATCAACTACAAAGGAATTATCCGGGCTGTGAGATTGCGCATCCGTAACCATTGCATCGTCTGCGCTACCACCACTCCATGTGGTCCAGTATCCGCCTAACTGCTCGGCAACACCAAGACCTACTGTTAAAGCATCGAAATTTTCACAGGGGCCCGGAGGAATCATTTCAGCGAAGCAAACATCATCGTAAAAAGCGCCGGGATCACCACCACTATCAGCTCCGAAATAATCAATAGCACCAATGGTCATTGCATTTACAAATTCAACAATTAATGCACCATCAAAATATACCCGGCCAATTCCTTGATCAAGGTCATACATGATCTCAACCATGAACCATGTATCTTGTGTATAAGCATAAGTTTCAGCGCTCTGTCCACCAAAATAACCGGTTCCGCCGTCATCAAAATACAATTCCAGGTTCCAGCCAACACCCGGAGTGGGTTCTGTCTGAACATTGAAGTAACCTGAGAATCCTGTTGGGACATACATATAGTGAGAATACAACCACATACCGCTTGCTATGGGATCGTCGCCAAATTGGAATATAAGGTCAACAGCACCAGCGTCAACAACAAATGAATTGTCAGGGCTATTGGATTGTACATCAGTAACCATTGCATCATCAGCGGGACCACCACTCCATGTGGTCCAGTATCCGCCTAACTGCTCGGCAACACCAAGACCAACTGTTAAAGCATCGAAATTTTCACAGTCGCCACCGGCAGCACCCGGATCAATGACAAGGTCATCAATCATAAAAATAAAGGCATCATAGCTTACACACTGAATGGCAACGTAGATATCCATACCGGCGTAAGCCGACAGGTCATTGATGTATTCCGTCCATGCCATCGGTGCTTCAATGTAAGTTCCCCCTGAAATAACTGTAAATTCACCGGGATCAGGAGTAGTTGTTGAAACAGCTACATTGAACCTTTCAAGGCCGTATGCATCTGTGTAGGATTTGGCCCAGAAAGTAAAAGATGCTCCTTTATCGTCGGTACCGATCGAAACCAGGTCGGAGATGAACCAGTCATCATTGCCAAGTGCACCATCTGGAACAGAAGCTAAACAAGCTCCAAATTTGTCTCCTGTATGTGGTTGGAGCTCAGGGTCGTCAAGTGTAGGAGGATCTGTTGTGGCCGTATTGAATACGATATAGGCCTGTGGTTCCCCTCCGTGTGGCCAGCTAACACCGGTCATAGTATAAGTGGGGAGCAAATCAACATCAAGAGCCGTCCATGGTGTGAAATCGAATGTCCAGTCAACCTCGTCCTCAAAGTCAATAGAATACATATCGGCAAAGTCGAAATCATTCGTAGATTTGGTAATATCGACAACCGGAATGGCTGTCTTAACAAAGTCCAGTGTTTTACTGTACTTTGCCTGTCCAAGGGCAGTTTGCCCCATAAAAAAAGCTGATACCAATAGCACCAGCACAGAAAGTGTAAATTTTCTCATGTGTAGTTAATTTTGGGTTAGTAATAAGTTGTTCGTTCGCTCAAATATACGCAATACTTAAGTAAATGCAAAATTCTTTGTTGAGATTTTTTTATCAGGGTGTATACATGGCGTGCCTGTCCATACGCTTATTAGCTATTTGGCATGCCGGGAATTATCACTGGCTTCATCAGAATGTCTTTTGTAAGTGATAGGGATAGAGTAAATTATAGACTTTTCAAAAAATTGATCTCCTGGCTTTCAATATTTATTCGACTCAATCAAATACGTGTGATATTGTTATAAAAATTTTCTGAAAATTTATTCAGGGGATTTTATTTTTTTAAAATGCATGAAAAGGGACTGCAAATAAAAAAAGTATCAGAGTGAAAATTCATTTTCAAGTTGTGGTATCACAACCTTCCAACCAAAAGTATCCTGGATCTTTACCCGTAATGCATCTGACGACTTCGGCTCACCATGATTGATAAAAATACATTCAGGCTTGTTTGTCAAGTCTGACAGCCAGTCAATGATCTGGGCCTGGTCGGCATGCGATGACATGGTCCGGATATCTTCAATATGTGCCCGGACAGGGTAATATTTTCCGTGAATTTTGATTTCATGTGCCCCGTCATGGATGCTTCTTCCCCTGGTGCCTTCGGCCTGGTATCCAGGAATGATAATGGTAGAATCAGGGTTGCCAAGATGTCTTTTCAGGTAGGTCAGTACTCTGCCACCGTTCATCATCCCGCTTCCGGCTATTACAATCTTCGGGCGCTTATCATTTGCCAGATGCATTGTTTCTTTGTATGAGCGGACCATTTTTGTATTTCTGAATACTTCATCGAAGATTTCATTACCCAGCTTATGCCATTTGTGGTATTTATTGAAAACCTTGCTGACATCAGTTCCCATTGGTGAATCAAGATATATGGGAATCTCAGGGATATCCTTTTTTTGTTCCAGTTTCCAGAACAGGTACATAAAATCCTGGGCACGGTCAACCGTAAAGCTGGGCACGATCAGGATCCCGTTTCTTTCCGATACCTTATGAAGAATATCCCGGAATTGTTTTTCTGTGTCTATGCTGGGATGAATCCTGTCGCCATATGTGGATTCCACAATTAGATAATCTGCTTTTTCTGGTTTGTCAGGAACTTCCAGCATGGGATCATCCACCCTTCCGATATCTCCTGAGAAAATGATGCGTTTCCCGCCAATTTCAATATCGACATGAGTGGCCCCGATAATATGTGCATTGTTCTGAAACCTGAATCTGATATCATCTGTCAGCTGATTCCATTCATCCTCGGCTTGCGTTTTCAGTAATGGTATGGTATTCCTGGCATCATCAAGATCATACAAAGGCTTGGCAGGCTTGTGCCTTGAATAACCTTTGCTATTGGCATGCTCAGCATCCTCTTCCTGTATTTTTGCACTGTCGAGCAGTAAGACTTCTGTAATTTCACAAGTTGGGGCGGATCCATAAATTGGCCCTTCAAATCCCTGGCGTACAAGCCTTGGAAGATAACCTGTATGATCCAGGTGGGCATGGGTCAGGATCACCGCATCTATTTCGGAGGCATCAATGGGCAAAGACTGCCAGTTTAACTCCCTCAGGTGTTTTAAACCCTGGAATAAACCGCAATCCACAAGGATTTTCGAATCTCCTGCCCTGATCAGTGTTTTTGATCCGGTAACTGTGCCTGCGGCACCCAAGAATTGTATGCTGAAATTGTCTGAAATACTCTTATCCATTATTTACAGTTTAATGAATACATAAAATGAAACCTTCATTTTTTAAGAATTTCCAAAGGTAGGAAAATATTGCTTAGTACTTAAGGCAGATGCCTTGAAAATTGAAGCATTAAAAGAATAATTCAATAATGAACTCGGTGATCTTACTTCAACATCTCGCTGAACACTTTTTTGAATTTCTCAAGTTTAGGGACGATTACAAAATTGCAATAAGCTGCCGTGCGATTGTTATTGAAATAGTCCTGATGGTAATCTTCAGCTGCATAAAAAATTCCGGCAGGGAGGACTTCCGTTACGATGGGCTCCCTCCATATTCCGGATTTGTTCAAATGCTTAATGATACCTTCTGCTTCAAGCTTTTGCTCTTCACTATGGTAAAATATTGCTGAACGGTACTGTGTGCCGACATCCGCACCTTGCCTGTTCAGGCTTGTGGGATCATGGGTTTGAAAGAATACTTCAAGTAATTCGATAAATGATATTTTTTCAGGATTGAAAATGATACGAACTGCTTCTGCATGTCCGGTCGTTTCAAAGCATACTTCTCTGTAAGCAGGGTTTTTCACGTGGCCTCCGGTATAACCTGGCATCACACTTTTAACACCTTCAAGTTGTTGAAAAATGGCTTCTGTACACCAGAAACACCCTGATGCAAAGCTTGCTGTGTCTTGCTTTTCATTACTCATGGCAGAAGTGCTTAGAAGTGCCAGAAATACCATACTGGCACCCAGATGGATACTTTTAAATTGCTGCATAAAACATTTATCTCTACAACAAGGGAAAAAAGGATTTGTTTGAGAGAGATCAGAAGCATCCCATGGACCATGCTGTTGGCACAGCAAGCAATCAATAATTTTCCCGCTTCAATCGTCAGTATCTGTCGCAAACCTCCATCAGAGCCTTAGCCGCAGCTTTATCCCTGCCAAAGTTGCAAAAAGTTTCCTTCTGATGCTCAAAATACTTTCCGCTTACTCCTTCCACTTCTGTTGAGCTTGCCAGCCATACCGGGGTGGCAGCTCCTTGCTCAGGACTCTCATGGCCTCCAAAACCCAGACTGTTGCTGAGTTTTGAATTAACGTCGCCGGGATGGCAAGCATTAACAGTGATGCCTGATGATCGGAAAATATCAGCAAATGCGGCAGTCAGCATCCGGTCTGCCTGTTTCGATTGCCTGTATGCAGTATTGTTATCATATCTTCGGTGTTTAAACTCAAGGTCGTTCATGTCAAGATCCCCGGCCCAGTAGCTTGCAACATTAATGATCCTGGCAGGTTCTGAGGTTTTCAGAATGGATTCAAAAGCCTTTATCATCCTGTAATAACCTAATACATTGGTAGCAAACTGTAATTCAATTCCATTTGTATTTTCCTCTCTCTTTCGTGGACATGTTGCCGCATTATTGATAAGGATATGCAGGGGGTCTGACCACCTTTTGGCAAAATTATAGATATCTTCTTTCAGGGACAGATCAAGGACGCTATATTCTATTTCTGAATTTCCGGTAAGGCTTATGATCTCCTGCCGATTAAGGTTCAGGCTTTCTTCGTTTCTGGCAACCATAAAGATTCTGTATCCGGCTTTCATCGCCATCAGTCGTGCTATGGCATAGCCAATTTTACCTGTTGCTCCTGTAACGATAACAGTTTTCCTGTTCATGATTCATGCGCTTTATTGCAAAGTTTTGCTTAAAAGTAATCAAAACTAACTTAAAGGACAATAAGCTGTGATCATACTTTCAGGCGTTAGGGGAAACTTGCGAATGATAAGGTCATAAGCTCCGTTTGTGAATATTTACACGCAATAGATGTTTTGTATACTTATATTAGGCGAACAGAGGCCGGTTTAAACAGCCGGCTTCAGGTTTAATTTTTCATTGATTTATTCCTCAGGGGGCCAAACATCCTTTTTTATTTTATAATTTTGCCCGCAAAACAATAAGCAATGGACATCCTGTTTAATAAAAAGTTCCTGAAACACAATGTGGATAGTGAGGCTGAAGGAGCTTATCGTATCGCTGATTTTGGCGACCTGCCAGACATTGAGGCGGATGGTGAAACATACATGGAACTTGTGCATGGCAAGGAGTATATTGACAGAATTAAGCAGGCTTGTAAAAATGACGAGTACCTTGCAGAGGTGAGCCAGAACACTGATAGTTGGGAAGCAGCAAAAACTGCAGTGGGGCTAAGTGTGCTGGCGGCTGAAAATAATTCCTTTGCGGCCATACGTCCACCGGGACATCATGCCGGTGTTGAAAAAGCCCATGGGTTTTGTCTTTTTAATAATCTTGCCATTGCTACGCAAAAACTTGTTAATGATGGAAAAAGAGTTTTTGTTTTTGATATAGATGGCCATCATGGAGATGGAACTCAGAATATTTTTTATGAGCGGAGTGATGTCTTCTATTGTTCTGTGCATCAAAATTATGCTTTCCCCTATACAGGTTTTGCCATAGAAACCGGGGCAGGGGAAGGCGTAGGCTATACCGCAAACTTCCCAATTTATGAAGGAAAAGGGGATAAGGCATTCCTTGAGATCGTGGATAAAGCAATTATTCTGGCAAGGCAGTTTCAGGCGGATGTAATTGCCGTTTCTGCTGGTTTCGACAGCTATGCTGATGACCGTTTGCTCGGTCTTAATTTTACTATCCGGGGCTATTACGAATGTGCCTTCAGGTTAAGAAGGGCATTTCCGGATATTTTTGCAGTATTGGAAGGCGGCTATCATCTCGATATCCGCAAATGCGTCGATAGCTTTGTGGAAGGTATCCACAAAGGTGCCATCCCACCAAAACAACAATGGGACGATGATATGTCAATTGGGTAGGAGATCCTGTTTTTGGCTATGCCATGAGTGCTTCACTTTCGGATTTTTACTATTTAGATATCTTATAAATTATTGCTAAAGTGTGTAATTTTATTTCTACATATATTAGCGCCGCAAAATCAAATCACAAAACTTCCTTAAACATGAAAAAAATCTTTATTACACTTCTAGTTGTTGCTTTTACCGCCGGTGTATTTGCCCAGCAGGTAGACAGAGAGCGGGTTATTCTTGAGATCGCAACAGGTACCTGGTGCGGTTATTGCCCGGGTGCAGCCATGGGTGCTGATGACCTGGTGGCCGCCGGCTGCGACGTTGCCGTGATCGAATACCATAGTGGTGATGCCTTTGCAATTACAGCATCAACCTCCAGAATCTCCTATTACGGTATAACAGGATTCCCCACTGCTAAGTTTGACGGTGTCCTTACATCTGAAGGAGGCAGTGCAACACAAAGTATGTATAGTACTTACCTGCCATTTTATAATCAAAGAATAGTGATTCCCTGCGATTATGTAGCAGAGATCTACGGACAGAATACCAGTGGCCTTAATTACGATGTCACGGTAATCATTGACCTGATAGACGGTACTCCCCCCTCTAATCTTACGGCACATCTTGTATTGACCGAATCAGAAATTGCGTATAACTGGCAAGGTATGTCGGAATTAAACTATGTCTGCCGTGCCATGTATCCCAATCACTCCGGGACTACCGTAAATTTTGCCGGTGGAAACCAGATGATCATTAATTATTCATTTACAATAGATGCAAACTGGAATTCTCAGCATATAGAACTGGTTTCCTTCATGCAGGATGAGGCTACCAAAGAGATCCTTCAGGGAACTATGGTCCCTATTGAAAACCTTATTCCACTGGAGGCTTCAGCAAATTTCAGTTGCAGCAACCAGCAACCCTGTGAAACAACAACTGTAGATTTCTATGATGAGTCACTAGGTTTGATTACGAACTGGGACTGGACATTTGAAGGAGGCACTCCGGGCTCTTCAACAGCACAGAATCCTACTGTGACATATAATACACCCGGGCTTTATAATGTCCGGCTGATCGTAGATGACGGATCAGTTATAGATACCCTTTTATTAACCGATTATATTGATGTGATCACAGCACCTGTCCAGCCGAATACTCCAGGCGGACCGGTCGATCTTTGTGGTGGTGGCACCGGCTATACCTTTACCACGGCCAGCGTCCCCCTTGCAGTGGACTATACATGGGCTCTTGACCCTGCATCTGCAGGAACGATTACAGGTACAGGAACTTCAGCAAGTGTTGATGTAGATCCTGCTTACTCCGGCAGCATGGATGTGAAAGTCAGAGCTTATAACCAATGCGGCGACGGAACATGGTCTCAGGCTTTAACAACAACGGTTTTCGTTTCACCTGCTCCATTCTGGTTGTCTGATGGAAGCGGATATTGTGTGGGCACACAAGGCGTTGAAGTAAGCATTGATGGATCAGAAACCGGGATCGACTATGAACTTTTGCTTGATGGTGCACCCACAGGAAACATTATTGCCGGAACAGGCTCTGCCCTGAATTTCGGTTATCAAACCGTTCAGGGTATTTATTCTGTCATGGGATATTCTGATGATTGTGAAAATCTGATGTATGGTAATGCTTATATTTATCCTGTTGATCCTCCGGGACCGGCCGCTACTCCAACTGGAGATGAATCTGTTTGTGCAGGCGAAGAAAGCCAGTATACTACGGATGGTGCCACTGATGCCGAATCATATATATGGACACTCAATCCTCCGGAAGCAGGAACAATTTCCGGAACTACCGTAGATGCAACAGTTCAATGGAGCGTAAGCTACACCGGTGTTGCCACTATTACAGTACAGGGAATCAATGATTGCGGGGATGGAACCGTTTCTGATGCATTGGAAATAACACTTAATGAAATCCCTCAGCCTGTTATATCAGGTGACGAATTTGTGTATCAAAATACCACACATGTTTACTCAAGCCCTGATCATGCAGGTGCAAGCTATGATTGGAGCGTTACAGGTGGTACAATCAACTCAGGACAGGGTACACATGAAATTACTGTTACATGGGGCGCCCCGGGTACTGGATATGTAAACATTACTGAGACCTCAGCTGCTGAATGTGAAGGAATCGCAACAGAATTAATAGTGAACATTGATCCTGTCGGAGTAGCTGAATCATTCATAAATGAGATCTCACTCTATCCGAACCCTGCCAGGGAATTGCTGAATATTGAATTATATTCGGAGAAAGATGCAAATATTAACATCCATATTGTGAATCAGATAGGCCAGATTGTTGTAAACAGAAGTGAAAACCTCTCTTCAGGTAACAACAAAATAACTATCAATACATCCGATCTTCAGAATGGATACTATACTGTGAAACTGATTTCAGCTGATGGTTCACTGGTACAGGAAAAATTCATGAAAATGAAATAGAATTCTAATGCCTTTAGATAATATGACCTGTGATCTCACCTGAGTTCACAGGTCTTTTTTATCATATCTTTACCCTTTCTTCCCATATGGACCTCTCAAGTTATACAGGTGAACTTGCCGCATTGGCAACTGCTTTTTTCTGGGCAGTTACCGCCATGTCCTTTGAGGTTGCCAGCCGCAAAATTGGTTCTATTGCAGTGAATATGATCAGGTTGGTTCTGGCATTTATTTTTCTCTCCACATTCAATCTGATCGTCCGTGGCCTGATTCTGCCAACAGATGCCGGCATGCATGAATGGATCTGGCTTTCTGTGTCCGGACTGGTAGGTTTTGTGTTTGGTGACTATTTCCTGTTCCGGGCATTTGCAACAATCAGTGCACGCATTGCTATGCTTATCATGACACTGGTTCCGCCTATCACAGCACTTATAGGATGGATGGTCCTGGGAGAGTCAATGACATTGCAGGAAGTGACCGGAATGCTACTTACGATAAGTGGTATATCCATGGCTATTTTCAGCAGGAGAGGAGAAGGGAATAATAAGAAAATCAGGCTGTCATATCCGGTACAGGGAATATTGTTTGCCCTGGGTGGTGCTGTCGGACAGGCAGTGGGCCTGGTACTCAGTAAATATGGAATGGGTGATTATCATGCCTTTGCAGCTACACAGATAAGGATTATTGCCGGAATGATAGGTTTTGCAATCATCATCATTGTCCTGCGAAAAGGGAGCCTGATAAGAAATGCTTTTAAAAGCCGTCGCGGTATGACAGCTACAGCAATTGGCTCTGTTTTCGGTCCATTTCTTGGTGTTTCCTTTTCCCTCATTGCAGTAAAATATGCCACTACCGGTGTCGCCTCAACCATCATGGCCATTGTGCCAATTTTACTCATTCCGCCTGCCGTCTTGTTTTTAAGGCAAAAAATAAGCTGGCTGGAAATTCTCGGGGCTTTTATAAGCGTGGGTGGCGTTACATTGTTTTTTGTCTGATCATTGATATTCACATTTTAAAATCTCAACTGCATTGTGTATTTTCACCATTCCTAAGACAATGGGCTATGAAAAAAATCCTTTCTCTTCTTTTGATTATATCAACTCTTACCTTCATTGAATGTACCAGTGAGCAATCCGGAGGGCAGCAGCTTATAGTTGATGACCATACTGCTTCAGGCACTGTGCAGGATACTGGCAATAGTCAAAAAAGGCCTCCCATATATTACAGTCCTTTTGACCAGAGATATTCAGGGGGTGGCTTCTATGCCCTGGTGGATAGTACATTCGGAAGCCTTAATTTTGGTGATGGCAAATGGCAGGGATACCGGGAAAATATTCTAGATGTAGCTATCGACTTAGGGAAAGTACAAAAGGTAACATCTGTTTCGGGAAACTTTCTGGAAAACTATGAAGCTTGGATCTTCCTTCCGAAAACATTCAGTGTCTTTGCTTCAGATGATATGGAAAATTATACCCTGCTGGGGAAAGTGGAAACAGAAATCCCCACGGAGGAAGAGGATGCCAGCATAGAAAGGATCAGCATTGATAGTCTGAACATCAACACCCGCTATATACGGGTGAAGGCAATAAGCATCGGCCCCGTACCCGAATGGCATAAGATTGCGAAAGGCCGGCCGGCATGGTTTTTTATCGATGAGATCATTATAAAATGATGTCCGGAATTATACCAAATAGTATTGTTCATTGAATATTGATTGACACTAAATCGAAAGAAAGAAAATAATTCTATATTTGCGCTGCAGCAGTCTGGGAGCATCCACAATAGGAAATTTGACTATTGATATGAAAAATAATAACCAAATTATGAAAACTATAAGTAGAACTCTTTTATTTGCATTCATTGGCTTAATGATAATTGGCTTGAACAATCCTGCCATGGCCGGTAAGAAAACTATTATTTTCAGTACGTGAACCTGATGCCAAGATCTATATCGATGGCAAGCTGATGGGAAATGGCCAGGCTTCAGTAAGCAGGAAAAACACTAAGAATAAAGCCATCCAGCATGTCATGGGTGGCTTTATCAGTATAATAAAAAAAATATATCATGAAGAAACTCTTCCAATTATCATTACTCCTTTTATTATCCTTTAGCCTTTTTGGCCAGAAAAATATTGATAAAAAACTCAAAGTGCTTGATGCCTATTATGAGCAGGCACTTGCCGACTGGAACGTTCCTGGCATGGCGGTAGCCATTATTAAGAACGGGGAGATCATCTTTTCAAAAGGATATGGTACGCGTAATGTTGATACGGAAGAAGCTGTTGATGCAAATACCCTTTTTGCCATAGCGTCAAATTCCAAAGCTTTTACATCAGCGGCCCTTGCCATGCTGGTAGATGAAGGTAAATTATCATGGAACGATAAGGTCCGGGATTACCTGCCCTGGTTTGAACTGTATGATCCTTATGTGTCGGATAATTTTACCATACGTGATCTGCTCACTCACCGGAGCGGACTGAGAACCTTCAGTGGTGATCTTATCTGGTATGGTACCGACCTTAGCAGGGAAGAGGTTGTCAGAAATGCCAGCTACCTTGAGCCCACTTTTGGATTCAGGGCAGGATACGGGTACAACAATATCATGTTCATTGCTGCCGGCCTGGTCATTGAAGAAGTCAGTGGCATGAGCTGGGATAAATTTATTAAGGAAAAAATCCTTGTGCCTTTGCATATGGATCGTACCATCAGTTCAATAAATGATCTGAATGGGATGACGAATGTGTCATCACCTCATAATGACTTCGAAGAGGGGCTGATCACGATAGAATGGCAGAACTGGGATAATATTGCTCCGGCCGGAGGCCTGATATCCTCGGTAAATGATATTTCACAATGGCTGATCTTTCAGATGAATAAAGGCATTACGCCTGATGGAGATACGCTGATCGACAGTCGCCGCTTTCGTGAAATGTGGGCAGCAATTAATCCACAATCTGTTAGTGAGTGGTCGGCAGGCACATGGCCTTCAACTCATTTCAAAGCCTATGGCCTGGGATGGGCACTGTTTGATTATCATGGGAAAAAGATTATTGGGCACGGTGGTGGATATGATGGTTTCATCTCCAATACAACATTTGTTCCCGAGGAAAACCTGGGTATGGTCTTCTTCACAAATAAAAACTCCAGTCTTTATTACCCGCTGAAATATAAAACCCTTGATGTGCTTCTGGGCGCAGAAGAAGAAACCGACTGGAGTGCTGATATCCTGGCCCTGATTGAAGCACGGAACGAACATCAGGAAGAAAGACGTGCCAGCGCAGAAGAAGAGAGGGTGAAAGATTCAGAGCCTACCTTGCCGCTTGAATCATACCTGGGCACTTACAATTGCGAGATGTATGGCAAGGCAAGAGTATATATGAATGGTGAGCAGTTGATGGTACACCTTGAACCAACTGAGATATTTATAGGTCATCTCGGGCACTGGCAATATAATACTTGGCAGGTCGAATTTAAAAAATTGCCTTCTCTGCCGGCAGGCCTGGTAAATTTTGTTATCAATGACAGGGGAGAAGTTACAGAGATGCAAATCGACGTACCCAATCCGGATTTTGATTTTACGGAGCTGGAGTTTCTGAAATTAAAATAACAAGGCATGACTATTGATCCTGAAGAAATTGTAGACCAGAATTTATTGAATGATGATAAAGGTAGAAAGATTCACACTAATGTTGGTGATTCCTCCTGGGGGCAATTAATTTCCCCATCAGCATCGGAAAGCCGATCAAAAACTGAAAAGGGCTTGCGGGTAGTACTGTTTGGAAGTTACAGGCTTGGATATCTGTTATGTGAAACACTTAAAGCCTTTGAAAAGCAAAATTCTGGCCGTTTAAACATTGTTGGCTTGGTTTCAGATGATCCTGCCAGCCCTTCCGCAAAGATATCTGTAAAGAGAAGGATCTGGAGAAAGTTTGAGCAGCAGGAGATTATCAATATGGAAACTGCCATGATTGAGTCCGGGCTGAAAAGTGGTATCCCCGTTTATACCGGGGCCGTAAAAACAAAATATTTCAGAGAGTTATTGAAGAAATGGGATCCCGATGTGATCCTGGTAAGTGTTTTCGGACAGATCATTGATGAACCGATCATTAACTACCCACAATATGGTATATACAATTTTCATCCTGCTGACTTACTTGCAGGCTATGGTGCAGGACCTCAACCTTTCCAGGATTTAATTGACCGCAATGCTAAGACTTCTAAGCTTACGGTTCATCAGTTGACGGAGCAACTGGATGGTGGACACATTCTGGGGCAATCACCTCCTGTGAATGTGAGATTATCTGATGGAAGCATGACTGATAATATTCTGGTATTAGATGATAAAATGCTGCAAGCAGGTGATGTGATGAGTGCTCTACTAATCAAAACCCTGATCCTTCATAAGGAGAAAGGAATGAAGGGGCCTGTTTATAAACTGGATTTTGAGCGGCATTTTGATGTGAAACTCAGAGATTCGTTTATGAAGCCAATCCATTCAAACACGCATTCTGAAGAACTTCCTGTACCCTCAGAGTTTGTTGATTACCGTATATGATGTTTTTTATTGATCCCGGGAAAACCAGACAACAGAAAAGAAGTGAACAAGCTTGTTACGAAAGCGATTAAGGTACCCCAAATATAGCCGGTATGCGGAAAGACAATCATGACCGTAATGGCATAGATAAAAATAGAGAGTGAGCCCAGAGGGACTTTTCTGAGCATGGGGAAAAGACTTTTCGGACCGTAATACCAGTGAATCACCATCATTGATGAAGACAATGCAGCCGGAAACATTGCCAGCACTCCTCCCCAGAAAGGATTTGCAACTTCTCCAAGAAATACAACCAGGGCAACAAGAAAACCAACAAAAACAGCTCTTCCGCTAATTTGCCATATTGAATATGAGTGAGAGGGTGGATTTTCCCCTTTTCTACGATTCAGAAAAAAGTAGCTGATGCCTGTAAGTATCAAGTATCCGGTAATGCCGTAATACAGATTGGAAATCCTATAAAAGACAGATGGGAATGAAAGCAGAAGCCAGATGATGACAGACAAACATAATGTGAAAAGGATAAGCGGGAAACGTTTGCTTATAAATTTAGCTCCGAGGTTTGCAATATATACATAAAACACAGGAAACAGTACTGTGATCCCCAGGGGGATCAAGGTGGCTGGGATCAAAGTGGCTACTTCTTCAGGTGTTTGTGTCCATGCGAGGAAAAAGAAACCGAGAAAAACTGTTGAAGGAAATGAAATGATGATACCTGATACACGGCTGCTGGATCGCTCAGCCAGGAATGTGAGAAATGCAATAAACCCTCCACCCACAAAAAAACTAATGATCAGTTGAATGATAAAGATGGAACTCATGGCAGTAAAGATATGAAGATATCACAATCCGGATCATTTTGATCTTTCCGTATGAATGAAATAACCAGAGACTTCATACGCAAGTCCAAAACTTCACACTCGTGTCCATCAAAACACTTCTTTCGCAATCTCCCTGATATTATCAGATTTCCCCATGGTGTAGTAATGCATCACGGGTGCACCTTTAGAAATAAGTTCTTTGGATTGCATCACAGCCCATTCAACACCCAACTGCCGTGCCTGTTTATTATCCGTGCATTTGTCGATCTCAATTTGTAATTCTTCAGGAATGGAAATGCTGAAGGTCCTGGGTAGTGTAAGCAATTGTTTTTTAGTAGAAATTGGTTTTATTCCCGGTATGATGGGTACGCTAATGCCGGCCTCACGGCAAAGCGCAACAAATTTAAAATATAATGTATTGTCAAAAAACATCTGGGTGACAATATAGTTAGCACCCGCATCCACTTTTTCCTTCAGGTATTTGATATCGGTTTGTATGTTGGGTGATTCCACGTGTCTTTCAGGATAACCGGCTACTCCTACGGCAAAGTCGGTTGGAGCTGTGTTTTTTAATTCTTCATCCAGGTATATTCCTTTGTTCAGGTTCATGACTTGCCGGATGAGGTTTGCAGTATAATGATGTCCGTCTTTGGTGGCACGGAAAAACTTTTCTCCGGGCAAATTATCTCCCCGGATAACCAGTAGGTTATTAATTCCCAGGAAGTGGAGGTCAATCAAACCGTTCTCCGTTTCTCCCAGGGTAAACCCTCCACAAATGATATGGGGGATAACTTCAACCCCATACTTGAACTTAATGGCTGCTGATATGCCTATCGTTCCAGGACGTTTGCGAAGTACCTTCCTTTCAATAGTGCCATCAGCATGTTCCCTGAACTCAACTTCTTCCCGGTGATAAGTGACCTCAATGAACTGAGGGTTGAATTCAATCAGGGGATCGATGGTATCATAAATAGACTGTATATCAGTACCTTTTTCCGGAGGTAAGATCTCAAAGCTGAAAAGGGGACTGCCCTTGGCTTTTTCTATGGCTTCAACAACGCGCATCTTCAGTTTTTGCTTCGGGCAAAGATCGGAAAGTTTTTTTAATTATCTGTAAACCAGATTCGGTCCCAATAAAAGCTCAGCTTCATCCGGGCTTAATCCCTTGCGTGCTGCATAGTCCTGAATTTGCTGCCGGGCGATTTTCCCTAAATTAAAATATTGCGAAAAAGGATGCATAAAATAATATCCACTGACTGACGCTGCAGGGTACATAGCATAATTCTCTGTGAGTAGGATGGCAGTGTTCACTTCAGTTCCCAGCAGCTCAAATAAGCTTCGCTTTTCTGAGTGTTCCGGGCAGGCAGAGTAGCCGGGAGCAGGGCGAATACCTTGATATTTTGTTTTCAGGATCTCTTCCAATAGCAGATGTTCATCCTTATCATATCCCCAGAATTCTTTTCTTACCTTTTCATGCATGAGCTCAGTAAAAGCTTCTGCCAGCCGGTCGGCCATAATCTTCAGCATAAAACTGCTGTAATCATCGCCCCGCTCTTCATAATGCCTCACCCATTTTTCTATGCCCACACCGGCAGTTACAGCAAAACCTCCGATGTAATCCGTGATACCGCTTTCAATGGGTGCAATAAAATCTGCAAGACTCAGGTTGGGGATGCCTGCCTCCTTCTTTTCCTGGTTTCTCAGGAAATGAAGCGTGCTGACGCTATCTTTCATTGATGTATCTTCAAATAAGAGGACATCATCACCTTTGCCGGAGGCCGGGTAAAACCCTATCACCCCTTCAGCTTGCAGCATTTTCTTCTTAATGATCTCATACAGCATCTGTTGCCCGTCATCATAAAGTTTTCGGGCTTCCTCACCCTTTAACGGATCATCAAATATTGCGGGGTATTTACCATTGATCTTCCAGGCATGGAAGAAGAAAGTCCAGTCGATATACTTGCTGATCTCTTCAAGTGGATAATCCCTGAACACTTTATTCCCAATGAATGCAGGCCGAACGATCCGCACATCTTCCCACTCCACCTTCAGCTTATTTTTCCTGGCTTCTGGCAGGCTGATCATCTTTTTCTCTGCCATTGTTGATTCATGTTTCTCGCGCAGTGCCTGATATTTTGCCGAAATTTCTTCAATATAAGCAGAAGACTTGTTCTTTGATAGCAGCCCCGACAGCACCCCCACACAACGTGAAGCATCCTTTACCTGTATGACAGGCAAATCATATTGCGGAGCTATCTTCACAGCAGTATGCATCTCTGAGGTAGTGGCACCCCCGATCAGCAAGGGAATAGTCATATTATTTCTCTGCATTTCTGAGGCAACATAAACCATTTCATCCAGGGATGGGGTGATCAACCCGCTGAGTCCGATAACATCCACTTTCTCTTCAATGGCAGTTTTCAGGAGCTTCTCAGCCGGAACCATTACCCCAAGGTCGACCACATCATAATTGTTGCAGGCAAGCACCACACCCACGATGCTTTTGCCGATATCATGTACATCGCCTTTTACGGTAGCAAGTAAAACCTTTTTACTTACTTTGGCCATTTTCCCGTTTGCCTTTTCCATCTGTATAAAGGGATCAAGATAAGCCACGGACTTTTTCATAACCCTGGCACTTTTGACCACCTGGGGGAGGAACATATGTCCTGATCCGAAAAGGTCTCCGATAACATTCATCCCATCCATCAACGGATTTTCGATCACCTCCAGGGCGGAATTATATTGTTGTCTGGCTTCTTCTGTATCTTCCTCGATATGATCCATGATCCCCTTGATCAGGGAATATTTCAGGCGATCTTCAACGGAATATGATCTCCATTCCTGAGCCTTTTCCTCAAGCTTACCACCTGATTTTATCTTTTCTGCAAAGTTGATCAGGCGTTCAGTGGCATCTTTGCGACGGTTCAGGATCACATCCTCAACCAGAGTCAAGAGGTCTTTCGGAATGTTGTCATAAACCTGCAGCATCCCCGCGTTAACAATGCCCATGTCCATGCCTGCCCCAATGGCATGATAAAGGAACACGGAGTGCATGGCTTCTCTGATGACATTGTTGCCCCGGAAAGAAAATGAAAGGTTGCTGATCCCTCCGCTTACCTTGGAATGTGGCAGGTTTTTCTTGATCCATTTTACTGCATTGATGAAGTCAACAGCATAGTTGTTATGCTCTTCAATACCTGTTGCAACTGTGAGAATGTTGGGATCAAAAATGATGTCTCTGGCTGGGAATCCGACTTCTTCTGTTAATATTTTATAAGCTCTTTCACATATCCTGATCTTCTCCTCGAACATAGTGGCCTGTCCGTTCTCATCAAAAGCCATTACGATTACCGCGGCACCGTAGTTCATGATCTTTTCAGCCTTTTCTTTGAATGCCTTATCGCCATCTTTAAGGCTGATGGAATTTACGATGGATTTACCTTGCAGGCATTTGAGCCCTGCTTCAAGCACTTCCCATTTGGAAGAATCGATCATCACAGGCACTCTTGCTATATCAGGTTCTGTAGCCAGCAAGTTCAGGAACCTTATCATTTCTTCTTTGGCATCCAGCATGGCATCATCCATGTTGATATCGATCAGCTGTGCACCATTTTCCACCTGTTGCCGCGCAACGGAAAGAGCTTCTTCATATTTTTCTTCTCTGATGAGACGTGCAAATTTCAGGGAGCCTGCCACATTGGTGCGTTCGCCAATATTGATAAAATTGCTTCCGGGGAAAACCAGCAGGGGTTCAAGGCCGCTTAAATGAAGTGTATCACTGCTCTCAGGAACTTCACGTACTGATGCCGTTTCAGCAAGTTCTGCAAACTTCCTGATATGGTCGGGAGTGGTTCCGCAACAGCCTCCTATGATGTTAACAAAACCATTATCCAGAAAATCTTTCATCAGGGGTTCCATCTCCTCCGGCGTATCATCATACTCGCCAAATTGATTGGGAAGACCGGCATTGGGATAAACACTGGTAAAGAATGGAGCTTTAAGCGAGAGTTCTTCAACAAACGGCCTCAACTCTTTTGCGCCCAGGGCACAATTTAAGCCGATACTGAGCATGTCGATATGGGAAACTGAATACAGGAATGCTTCTAGCGTTTGCCCGGAAAGTGTTCTGCCGCTTGCATCTGTGATAGTACCGGAAATCATAATCGATACTTTTTCACCCCTTGATTTTAGTAGTTTATTAATGGCAAAAAGCGCTGCCTTGGCATTCAGGGTGTCGAAAATGGTTTCTAGCAGAAGGATGTCGGCTCCACCATCCAATAAGCCCTGTGCTTGTTCAAAATATACATCAAATAACGCATCAAAGGTGATGGCCCGGAAACCGGGGTCATTCACATCCGGTGAAAGTGAAGCTGTTCTGTTGGTAGGCCCGAGAGCTCCCGCGACATACCTTGGCTTGTCAGGATCAAGGGCAGTGTATCTATCTGCAGCAGCAAGCGCAAGCTTAGCTGCAGCCCTGTTCATTTCATAAACAATGTCTTCTGTTCCGTATTCTGCCTGGGATATGAAGGTGCCATTAAAAGTATTGGTCTCAATGATATCCGCACCTGCCTCAAGGTATTTCTCATGGATTTCCAGGATGATGCCCGGCTGTGTAAGTGAAAGAAGGTCATTGTTGCCTTTCAGGTCCTGTGGATGGTCTTTAAATCGTAACCCACGAAAATCAGCCTCTGTCAGTGCATGACGCTGGATCATAGTACCCATGGCTCCGTCCAGCACTAAAACACGCTTGCTAAGTAATCCCTTTATGTCTGGTTTGTTATTTTTCAAAGGACTTCACATTAAGTACATATCTGCAAATTTAATGGAAATCTGCCTAAAAGCCCGAAAACCTATTGCTAAGCATTTGATTCAGGAATTCTTATATTTGCTGAAAGTGTATTTTCATGAACGGTGACCCCAGACTTTACGAAATCCTGGATGAGCTTGGCATTGAATTCGAATACCATGAGCATCCTCCCGGTCCGACCATTGAGGAGGCCCTGAAATACTGGAAAAATATAGATTCTGCCCATTGCAAGAATATCTTTTTCCGGAACCACAAGGGCAACAGGCACTACCTTGTTATCAGTGACCATCGCTACCAGCTCGACATTCACGACCTGGAAAAGAGACTGAAACAGGGAAAGCTTTCGTTTGCATCACCAAAAAGGCTGATGAAATACCTTGGCATTGAAGCCGGTTCAGTATCACTGTTCGGCCTGATCAATGATAGAGAGGATCATGTGCACTTATTTATTGATGAAAAACTCTTGAAGGAAGAAAGGATCAGTTTTCATCCTAACATTAACACAGCCAGCCTGGTGATCAGTTTGGCTGATATGAAGAAATTCCTCAGGTGGTCGGGGAATAGGTATGAGTTTATTGGTCTTTATGACTAAGTGTTCCACCTTCACTAAAGTTTCGGTGGACGCAGTGGGTGTTGAGTTGAATTTTGAATTATGGATTATGGATTTTGAATTAATTTCTGATTTCTGATACACTGGTGTCCGGTAAACATAACACACACACATGTCGTACCTACGGCACTATGATGAAACTTCTACTTTTCTGTTCTATAAACAGTTCGCACCTCCGGTGCTAAAAATTACAGCCTCGTAGAGGCGATATGTTTATAGAAAATGGAGTGAACCAAAACAGAAGCCCCATCGGGGCGACCTATAAGTTAATAGTGTTAAAATCAATAATTTGTGTACAAGTAGAACATTTTTATCGGACAGCAATGTTTCTGGTATCTGATTTCCCAATTCGTACATGATATCTATGACAAGCGATTTATATATTAAATTTCCAGGTTGATCACTTTGAGGGAGTTCAGGTCTTCATTTCCGAGACCATGTTCTTTTGCTTTTTGGAAAGTCAGGATGTCTGTAGGTTCCATTCCTATGAGGTTTGCAGCATAAACATCAAGGGCAAGCGGATCGGTTCCTGCAAGGATGCGTTCGGGATTGCTAGTGTCACCCGGGCCCCTTGGGCCGTTATTGATGGCGCATACCGTAGCATCGATCACTGAAAGGTCTGCCTGCCTGATCAGGTTCAGGTCGGCAATGCATCCGGAAAGATATTCTTCCTTGCTATACGTATATTCCCCGTCGGGAGAATGCATATACCTGTTGGTGTTGCGGGAAGAAACTCCCATCAGGCCTTTTAGCGTGCCGGAATAATTGGTGCCGTTATGGTGCTTGGCTACCGGGACATTGATGAATACATCCGTTTCCATGAATATGGTGTACACATCAGCAGATTTTAACAATTTTCCCTGCGGAATCTCAATAGTAGTCCTTGAATCTCCGTATATTATTTCCTGGATCAGGGGCTTAATCTCTTCATAATACCGGCTTTCTTCCCAGTATCCATCCCTGACAGGCTTATAACAAATGATATCTCCGGCCCCGGCATCCTTACATAATTTCATAAGGCTGAGGGGGATGTCGGGATGGGTATAATAGCCCGGATGTACCCATGGGCTGTTCACCAGGAAACCAACAGATTTTCCGGGTTTAACAAATGATCCTATCCCTCCTAGGGGATCTAACAGTTTGTTGATATTAAGCATGGGTTCTTTTGCTGGGATTGAAATGATATCAGGCTCATCACCGGAAATTCCAGCTCTCAGGAATTTTGGTAACACGGACAATCCGAAAGCAGCACCACCCAGGGCAGCTGTTGATCTTAAAAAATTTCTTCGGTTAATTGGTTTCATGATTCAAGGCTTGTCGGTTGAATATGAACAAATATATAAAATATGGTCGCTCATTGCAAGGATTTGATAGCTATCCTCTTGCTTAAGTAAACAATATACAATCTGTAAGTGTTATATTTTTTAAAATCGTTTCATAAAAAACCCAAATCATTTCTTAGCTTTGGGTGAACAAACGAACAAATCCATGAAAAAACTGACACTTACTTTTGCCATAGGACTGCTTATGGCTGCTACGATCTCTGTTGGCTTTGCCCAGGAAGATGAGAAAAAATCCCCACTGAATGCATCCACCTTTTCAGGATTGGAATTGCGAAGTATAGGCCCGGCTTTAAAATCGGGGCGTATTGCCGATATTGCCATTCATCCCGAGAACAATAATATATGGTATGTTGCTGTCGGATCAGGAGGTGTATGGAAAACCTTGAACTCAGGAACTACCTGGAAGCCCATATTTGATGGGCAGAAAGTTTATTCCATCGGCTGTGTGAGCATTGATCCCAATAATCCGCATACGATCTGGGTTGGCACAGGAGAAAATGTTGGAGGCCGCCATGTTGGGATCGGTGATGGCATTTATAAAAGCAATGACGACGGTGCCAACTGGGAAAATATGGGATTGAAGGAATCACAACATATCTCAAAGATCCTGATCCATCCTGAGAATTCCGATATCATCTGGGTAGCTGCCCAGGGACCCCTGTGGAATAAAGGTGATGAAAGAGGATTATACAAATCTGCTGACGGAGGAAAAACCTGGAAAAAAACCCTTGGTGATGATGAATGGACTGGTGTTACTGACATCGTGATGGATTCGCGTAATCCGGATGTCCTGTATGCTGCCACATGGAAACGACACAGAAATGTGGCTGCCTATATTGGCGGCGGGCCCGGTTCAGGGATCCATAGATCTACTGATGGTGGTGAGACTTGGGAAAAGCTAAAAAAAGGATTGCCCTCTTCAAATATGGGAAAGATCGGCCTGGCCATCTCTCCTCAAAAGCCCGACATTATATATGCTGCTATTGAGCTTGACAGAAGGACCGGAGGTGTGTATAAGTCAATTAATCGTGGTGCTTCATGGCAAAAGCAATCATCGGCTGTTTCCGGTGCCACAGGGCCGCATTATTACCAGGAACTGGTGGCAAGCCCTCATGAATTTGATAAGATCTTTCTGCTTGATGTTCGCATCCAAATGTCAGAAGATGGGGGCAAAACATTCGATCGGATCAATGAAAGGAGCAAGCATTCCGACAATCACTCGATTGCCTTCAGGGATGATGACCCTGAGTATATGCTTGTCGGGACGGATGGGGGTATTTATGAAACATTTGATGCTTCTGCAAGCTGGCGTTATATTGCTAATCTGCCGGTAACTCAATTCTACAAAGTGGCCGTAAATGATGCCAAACCCTTTTATCATATTTTCGGAGGTACCCAGGACAACGGTTCACAGGCTGGGCCTTCACAGACCGACAGGCGGGAAGGCATCACCAATGCCGACTGGTCCCTTGTCCTTGGAGGAGACGGCCATCAGCCTGCTACGGAACCCGGCAACCCGGATATCATATATTGTGAATCGCAGCAGGGATACCTGGCACGTGTTGATCTGACAACAGGAGAATCAGTGAGTATCAGGCCACAGCCTGCTGAAGGTGAAAAGCTTGATCGTTTTAACTGGGATTCCCCCATTCTTGTTAGCCCTCATTCACCAAAAAGAATATATTTTGCCTCACAACGTGTCTGGCGTTCTGACAACAGGGGCGATAGCTGGACAGCTATTTCCGGTGACTTGAGCAGGGACCAGCAACGTCTGACTTTGCCCATTATGGATCAGACCTGGAGCTGGGACGCCACCTGGGATGTGGATGCCATGTCGCAGTATAATACCATCACCTCACTTGCCGAATCTCCGCTCAAGGAAGGATTGATCTATGCAGGCACAGATGATGGGCTGATCCAGGTCACGGAAGATGGGGGTGCAAACTGGCGGAAAATCGAAGTGGGCAAACTTCCCGATGTCCCGGCAACAGCTTTTGTAAATGATATCAAAGCAGACCTTTTTGATGAAAACACAGTCTATGTTGCTTTGGATAACCATAAGTTTGGGGATTTTAAGCCCTACCTGCTGAAAAGCACAGATAAGGGTAAAAGCTGGGAATCCATTGCCGGTGATATCCCTGAAAACACCCTGGTATGGCGGGTGGTGCAGGACCATGAAAAAGCGGGGCTGATGTTCGCAGCAACGGAATATGGTATCTATTTTACCATTGACGGAGGTGAAAGATGGATCAAGCTGACGGGTGGTGTGCCCACCATTTCTTTTCGTGATCTTGTCATTCAAAGGGAAAAGAATGATCTCGTGGGCGCTTCCTTCGGAAGGAGCTTTTATGTTTTAGATGATTACAGCGCCTTGCGCCATGTTACAGAGGAAAAACTGAAGGAAGAAGCTGGGCTTTACCCCATACGCGATGCCTTCTTATATGCTTTCCGCTCCGGAGCCGGTTCGCAGGGGTCGAATTATTTTTCAGCAGAGAATCCTCCTCGTGGAGCTGTATTTACTTATCATCTTGCCAAAAATTATTCAAGCAAAGAGTCTGAAAGGAAAAAGGAAGAAGGAAAACTAAAAAAGGAAAAGCAAACGCTCAGCTTTCCTGATTGGGAAGTCCTGAAGGAGGAAAGGCTTGAAGAAAAGTCGAAGATATGGCTTACAGTGAGGGATGCCGAAGGGATGGTTGTAAGAAAGATCAATGCGCCTGGCGGCAAGGGCTTTCATCGTATTGCCTGGGATCTGAGGTATCCGGCCTGGGAAGCCATAGATATTCACATGGAGAGATCCCGTGACTGGACTCCTCCAGGCAGCCTGGTTGTCCCCGGGACATATACTGTAAGCCTGGCAAAAGAAGTTGAGGGCAAGATCACTGAGCTTGGAGGCCCGATTGAATTTAATGTTGTCAAACTTTATGAAGGAGCATTGGAAGGGATGAAGCCGCTTGATGCTTTTGCTTTCAGGAAAGAGGTGGACCAGATTCGTGAAGCTGCTTCAGCAGCCTCCATCACATTTCGTGAAGCAGAGAAAAAAATTAATGCGATGCAGACCGCACTCTCTCGCATGCCTGAGCCTCCGGGTGAACTGAACGAACAATTGTATCAATTGAAAAGGGTGCTCGCCGAATTTGAAGAACAGCTCAATGGAGACCCTGCCAAACGTGAGCTGAGTGAGTATAGCTATCCTACGCTTCGCCAGCGATTATCGGTCGCAAGCCAGGGATATTGGAATTTGACCCATGGGCCCACACTGACCCAGGTGCAAAACCTGCAAATTGCAAAAGAGCAGTTTAGTTTACTAAAAAGCGAACTGCAAGTGATCGTCAATCAGCAAATTCCTGATATGGAGCAAAGGCTGATTGAGGCCGGGGCTCCGTGGATGAGTGGAAGGCCGTTAAAATAGAGCGATTGAACGATTGAGCGAAGTAACACAGCCCCAATACCCCTCCTTAAAGAAGAGGGGAATAGTTGGGGATTGTGTATATCTATTCAATAATTACCTTCGAAGTAATCACTTTCTCATCTACAAACACCCTCAGGAAATAGATCCCTGCCGGTTTGTCTGTGACATCGATATCAGTATTGCTGAGATCACCTTCCCGGAGATTCAGTACGGCATTGCCAGATAGGTCGTACATCAGTATCTGCTGTATGATTTTCGCTGAAGTGTTGGACAGGGTGAACATGCCATTACACGGGTTTGGGAAGATGGTGATTGCTTTCGTCAGATCCACCTCTTCAATGCCATAATTATCCAGCACCCTCATGGTAATTCGGGAAGTAATGAAACCGTTGCAGGTAGCTTCGATCACTGATTCACATCCGACCTCAGCACTATCTGCGGCAACATCGGGGCCGGGATGCCATCCGGTCAGTTAGGCTTCCTGCCTTTCTTATCTGCCAGGGAAAATATTTTCATCAAACGCATGCCTGAAAGCACGAATAAAAAAGGGCTTTCAGCTATAAAAGCCGAAAGCCCTAAATTGCTTTATGATTATTATTATCTTACAATGAACTTTTGCAGGCTCTGTTCCCTGCCATCGTACACGTGTATGAAATACAGGCCTTGTGAATAATGATCAAGATTAATTTGTTCATTTTGATCATCCATCATGAAGGAATGCATAAGGTTCCCAACAGCATTGTATATATATACTGAAACTTCACCATGGTTTCCGCTAATGTTTATGTTTAGCATATTGCTTGCGGGATTAGGATATACGGTAACATCAAGTTTAACAAGGGTTGGCCTGCAAAACAGATCTTCGCCGGAGTAGTTCACATCATAATCTTCCACTTCACCGTTGAAGTTCTCTTCACAGGCAGAGGGTGCCCCACCGGTTTTCATGGTGATACGCATCCTGTCAGGGCTTATTGCTTCAACTCCGCCTGGAATGGTGATCGTTCCGCTTACGGTACCTTTTTTGTTGTTTACAATAAAGATAGTCTCGCCTGCATCATCAAAGTCACCATCGTTATTAAAATCAACCCATATCCTCCAGAAATTCCTGTTTTTGGCGTCATATGGTGTCAAAGCAACACTATATGAAGATCCTGGAATAAACGTAAATGAAGGTGTAGTGTAGTACATGTAAGCGCTTGTACCCTGGTTTGAATTATGAGTGATTGTACCAATTGTAATTGAATTGATCCAATCATTCGAATTGTTTGCAAGCGGCACGCAATAAGGTGGTGGTGGATTATCGGATACTTCAATATAGTCTAACTTGAGAATTTGATCGGAACCCTGAGCATTGCTTGCTGTAAGCGTTACATTGTAGAATCCGACAGTGTTATAAGTAACTGATGGGTTTTGTAAGGTGCTGGTAGCTGGTGTACCGCCTTCGAAAACCCATGACCAACTTGTCGGATTATTCAAGGATTGATCCGTGAACTGTGCTGTTCCTCCGATGCTGATAAGTGTGTTATCGACGGTAAATTCGGCAAGGGGTGGCTGCGGAATAGGTTCAGAAATAACAATTGTATAATCTTCCACTTCACCACGACTAAATATTTCACAGGGAGTAGCATATCCTCCTGATTTCATAGAAACCCTCATTAGCGTAGTAACATTTAGACCTGAAGGAATTGTAATAGATCCAGAAACCGCACTCTTGCTTTTACTTGGAGCAAACACCTCTTCATTTGCATCTGTAAAATCTCCGTCATGGTTATAATCAATCCAGACTTTCCAGTATTGGTGTGAGCTTCTGCCTGCGAATCCGGGACTTAAAACTATTGAATTAAAACTGCCTGAGTTCATATTAAAATGAATAGCCGTAAAATCCTGATAACCTGCCGATCCTGACGAACCGGAAGTATTGATTTGCCCACCCAAATTAACAGAAGCGATCCACTCAATAGATGCATCACCATGTGAAACACAATATTGAATATCCGTAACAGTAACATAATCTGTTAATGTTTTTGTATCATTACCGGAAGCATTGCTAACGGTTAGGCTTACATCATAAGTACCAACAGCATTGTATGTAATTGCTGGAGGATTTTGATCGTTATATAAATCAGGAGTTCCCCCCGGGAATGACCAGCTCCAGGAAGTTGGATTACAGGATGAATTATCTGTAAAAGCTACAGAGTTACCAAGGGCTATTGTTGTTGGAGTACCCGAAAAATCTGCAGTCAATGCCTGAACGCTAATATATCCTGTTTTGGTTTCAGTATCATTATTAGAACCATCGCTAATAATTAATATAACATCATAAGTTCCTGCAGTATTATAAGTAATTGCCGGTGGGGTTTGCCCGCTATATGTACCTGGTGTACCTCCACTGAAAGTCCAGTCCCAGGAAGTGATACTTCCACTGGACTGCTCAGTGAATGTCACTGTCTCACCCTCGCAAATTGTTGTATTATCGGCTGAGAAGTCTGCAAGTATGCCACCTGCAATGACATCTACGTTAGACTCATAGCGATAATAGTTTTGTTTCGTAACAGTCACTGTCATTACAGTTCCTGCACTTTGAACCGGAATAGTAATGCTGACAGGAGAAGCGGTTCCGTCTGCAGTACCGAGGATTTCTCCATTGGCAACTAATGCAATGAAAGCTCCGGCATCAGCACTCACACTGAAAGATGTTGCAGTGTTTAATATACTTGATGCATGTGCAACACTGAGGTTTTGAGGAACCTCTGTATACAGGGTCAAATAGGCATCCCCATGGTGATGGAACAAACGATATGTGACCAGTTTGTCGGTAGTATTATATGGCCAGTTAGATTGATAGAGGAAATATTTTCCTCCGGCATTGGCAAAGGCCGGCATCACAAATGAAACTGGAAACTCAGTGTTATAGTCTGGCATGAAACCAGGGAACAGATTATCATAAACGCCCCAGACATAAGTATCGTTTACAAAGGAATAAGAAACCTCAGTTGCTGCAAGAATTCCAAGAGCCCCTGAATTTTGTCCGTTATAAGTATATCTATGGAACTTTTCCGCAAAGCATTCTGTGGAACGGTGGAATGCGCCGGTCTGGCAATTAATTGAAAAGATATAAGGCAATTTGTTGTTCACATTGGTCAGGGAGCTGATGCTATAATAATCGAAGTCCGGTTCTCCCCATCCTGTATAATTACCGTGGTCCCTGTGCTGTAGCAATAGTGAACCATCGTTGATGGCATTGATCACCTGTCCTTCTGTACCGCCGGAAAAGCCACCAAGTTCCTGAGGAGTAGCAGGGATATATCCTAAGCCATTAGGACCAAAATAATCTACTACTGTAGAAGTATTGGTAGCAGTTGACCATGGATCGTTCAGTGGATTGCCCAAATAAACAGCATTGATCCTGACCGGGTTTTTACCCTTGATATTTTTTAAATAACCTCCGATAGTTTCCGAACAGATCTGGAACCACCTTGCGGTTTGCCATCCGAGTGCGGTGATGGGATGATCATAAAAATTAGCATCAAGGGGAGGGTTTGTTTCATAATCAATAAACTTGGAGATCATTACCTCAAGTTCAGCTGCATTCCTGGCCGTGATCCTGGCAAGAATAACATCAGGCAGATTGTCACCGTTAACATCTGCATAGCGATTATCAGAGGCATAGTCGGGATAGCCGGCAGGATGATCATACAAGTAAGAAATGATCCCATCCGATCCGGTACTGTAGTCACCCAGGAGCAATACAGCGCTTGGCGGTACATCCCAGGTATTATAGGCGTTATCTATGTATGTTTCAATGTTAGCCACAGTATTTCCGCCAATCTCAGTTGTGGTTACGATACCTGTTTTGATCCCTTGCCTGGTCCTGAAATCTTTAATGGTATCTGCCCAGCTAATAAAATCAGTAATGGAATAGAATTATTATATAAATGTTCTATATCAGCATGAATGAAAGGACTGAAAATAATGCATTGCAAGCCCGATAATATTCTTGGAAAAATTCCGTTTTCAACAA
>JABMQZ010000242.1 GCA_013202965.1 Bacteroidota bacterium
CCAGTACACCTATGCTAAAGCTTCGGCGTACAAAGTATCCAGTATTTTTATTAATTTCGCTTCCAAATACGTGAAACGTTTTTTTTGAATGTCAATGGCAATATTGATCAAGAATATAAAGGAATTGCTTCAGGTCAGGAATGAAGAAGAACTGAAAATCAGCGGAGCTGGAATGGCTCGCTTGCCCGGGATAAAAAATGCCTGGCTGCTGACAGAAGGGGATCGCATACTTGATTTTGGCAGGATGGAAGAGATCAATCGGCTTTCATCTTTATTGCCCGAAGATGTCCAAAGCATCGATGCGGATGCTAAGATGGTGCTGCCTGCCTTTTGTGATTCACACACACACCTGGTATATCCTGGCAGCAGGGAGATCGAATATATTGATAAGATCCGGGGTTTATCCTATGAGGAGATTGCCAAAAGGGGAGGAGGCATCCTGAATTCTGCCAAAAAGTTACATGAAACCCCTGAAGAAGAGCTTCTTGAGTCTGCCTTGGAACGCCTGGATGAGATCATTGGGTTTGGAACTGCTGCAGTAGAGATAAAAAGTGGTTATGGCCTGAATACCCTGGACGAACTCAAAATGTTGCGGGTCATTAAAAGCTTGCAGGATATATCTCCTGTGAAGATTGTTTCCACATTTCTCGGAGCACATGCCATCCCTGCGGAGTATAAAGGCAGGCAGGAAGAATATGTAGACCTGCTCATTAATGAAATGATCCCGCGTGTTGCCGCAGAGGAGCTGGCGGATTATATTGATGTTTTCTGTGATCGCGGGTTTTTTACTGTTGAAGATACGGATCGCATCCTGAATGCCGGAATGAAATATGGCCTCCGGCCGAAGATCCATGCCAATGAACTTGACTATTCAGGCGGCATACAGATAGGAGTGAAGTACAACGCGCTTTCTGTCGATCACCTGGAATATACGGGAGATGCAGAAATAAAGGCCCTATTGCATTCTGAGACCATGCCAACATTGCTGCCTGGGGCTTCGTTTTTCCTGGGACTCGTTTATGCTCCGGCAAGAAAAATGATCGATGCTGGTTTGCCCGTAGCCATGGCAACAGATTTCAATCCGGGTTCATCCCCTTCGGGTAATATGCAGTTCATTCTTTCACTTGGAAGCATTGCCTATCGTATGCTCCCCGAAGAGGCGATCAATGCAGTAACAATAAACGGAGCTTACGCCATGGGCTTGAGTGAGGAGTATGGAAGCATCACCAAAGGAAAGAAAGCCAATCTGATCATCACAAAGAAGATACCTTCCTATGAGTTTCTGCCTTATGCCTACGGCAGTGATAAGGTGGAGACCGTCATTATTGATGGGAAGATTATGAAGAATAACGAATAGCGAATAGCGAATAGCGAATAAGGAATATCGAAAATCCCGGAATCTGGAACCCGGTACCCGGTATCCAATTTCAAATCAACGAATAAATTTATGAAACAACTTATCGAATGTGTACCCAACTTCAGTGAAGGCAGGGATATGGCGTTGATCAGGCAGATCACGGATGAAATAGAGAAATCAGAAGGTGTTAAGCTATTGGATGTGGATCCCGGTGCAGCAACGAACCGTACGGTTGTAACCCTTGTGGGTGAACCGGAGTATGTGATCGAAGCGGCGTTCAGGGCTGTGAAGAAAGCTTCTGAACTGATCGACATGCGCAAGCATAAAGGTGAGCACCCGCGCATGGGTGCAACTGATGTCTGCCCTCTGGTGCCTGTGGCTAATATCAGTATGGAAGAAACGATTGAATATGCACGCAAACTGGCAAAACGCATAGGTGAAGAACTGGAAATCCCGGTCTATTGTTATGAAAATGCCGCTTTCACAGAAGAAAGAAGGAACCTGGCCAATTGCCGCTCCGGTGAGTATGAAGGCATGCCGGAAAAGCTGAAAGACCCACATTGGAAACCGGACTTCGGCCCTGCAAAATTCAATGCAGGAGCAGGGGTCACTGCTGTGGGAGCCCGCGACTTCCTCGTGGCTTTCAATGTAAACCTGAATACCACTTCAACCCGCCGGGCCAATGCCATTGCCTTTGATGTGAGAGAGCGTGGCAGGCCAAAGCGTGAAGGAGGTTCTGTCGACGGTAAGATCATCAAGGATGAAAAGGGCAAAACTGTGACGATCCCGGGTTCATTGAAATCAGTTAAAGCGATAGGCTGGTTCATAGAAGAATACGGGCTGGCCCAGATTTCCATGAACCTGACCAACATCAGCATTACACCGGTGCATATTGCTTTCGATGAAGTGTGTAAAAAGGCCGATGCCCGTGGGATCAGGGTGACTGGATCCGAATTGGTCGGACTCATTCCACTGCAGGCCATGCTCGATGCGGGAAAGTATTTTCTGGAAAAACAAAAACGATCAAGCGGAGTCTCGGAAGATGAGTTGTTGAAAATTGCTGTAAAATCCATGGGATTGGATGAGCTTAAAGCCTTTGATCCCAAGGAAAAGATCATCGAATACATGATCAGTGATGATGCATCCGCTAAGCTTGTAGAAATGAGCCTGGCAGATTTCGCGGATGAGACAGCCTCGGAATCACCCGCTCCGGGTGGAGGCTCAATAGCTGCATATGTTGGCTCACTTGGCGTTTCACTCGGAACCATGGTGGCCAACCTTTCTTCCCACAAGAGGGGATGGGATGACCGATGGAAGGAACATTCCAATTGGGCAGAAAAAGGACAGAAGCTGAAAGATGAACTATTGTTCCTTGTGGATGAAGACACCCGTGCCTTCAACAGGATCATGGAGGGCTTCGGATTGCCCAAAAGCAATGATACGGAAAAAGCAGCCCGGCACACGGCCATACAGCAAGCATCGAAATATGCCATGCAGATCCCTTTCCGGGTGATGGAACGTTCCCTGGAGTCGATGGAGGTGATGAAGGCCATGGCAGAAAACGGACTTGAGGCTTCTTTGTCAGATGCAGGTGTTGGTGCCCTTTGCGCACGCACTGCCGTGATGGGAGCCTTTCTGAATGTGAAGATCAATGCATCCGGCGTGGATGACAAAGATTTTGTGAATGATCTGTTGTCCCGCGGAGCGGAAATAGAAAGAAAATCACTTAAAGAGGAGAAGGAGATTCTGGAGATTGTTAATTCTAAGATTTCCTGACAGAGCCAGTTACAGGAGTGCCGAGTTCCGAGTGCCTGGTGGCTAGTGCCTATTTGGAGTGAATAGTGAAGAGTGTATAATGCGCCTAACACTTAAAACCCAACACCCAACACTCACTTAGTTCACCGAAGCCTTGGCGAAGGTGAAACACTCAACACTCAAAACTCAAAACTCAACACTCAACACTCAACACTCAAAACTCAAAACTCAAAACCATTCTGACTACTGTCTTCTGACTTCTCGAAAAAAACTGAATCCTTAATTCTGACACCATGATAAAACATATCGTCATGATCCGGCTCAAAGAAACCGATCCGCCTGAGGCCAAATACGAAAATGCGAACAAACTGAAAGCTGCCATTGAAGGTTTAATGGGCATCATCCCGGAAATAAAATCAATGGAGGTGGGTCACAACCTCAGTACCAAGCAATCTGCCTATGACCTGGTGCTTACCTCCGTTTTTGATTCTCTTGAAAGCCTTGATGTCTACAGAAATCACCCCGAACATGTGAAAGTGCTGGAACTGCTGTATGAGCTGATGGAGCAGACTGCCGTAGTAGACTATAAGTTATAAACTAACTTCTGACTTCTGATTTCTGCTATCTGATTTCTAATCTCTCTTCATTTCCTGTTCTTCATAAAACTCTGTTTCCAGGAATGATTTTAGTTCAGCGATGCTAACTTTGGTGATGAGTTTGCCGCCAATGGAGTAGGATGTCTTGCCTGTTTCTTCTGAAACCACAATGGCAATAGCATCGGATACTTCTGTAATTCCGGCAGCAGCCCTATGTCTGAGTCCCAGCCGCTTAGGGATTTCTGTATTGCCGGAAACAGGTAGAATGCAGCCGGCGGCCATGATGATGTTTTCACTGATGATCACGGCACCATCGTGCAGTGGCCCATGTCCGTAAAAAATATTTTCCAAAAGAGGTACCGATAATTTAGCCATGAGCTCTTCACCCGTATTGATATATTGTTTCAGTTCATTTTTTCGTGTGAGGATGATGAGTGCTCCCTGCTTCATCTCCGACATATGGTTGCAGGCCATCACGATGGTGTTGGCATCGATACCCGGATATGTATCAATGTTCAGACGCCAGAAAAGAAATCGTCTGCCTTTTTTCCTCATAAAGGTACTTGTTCCCAGCGCCAGGAGAAACCTTCTCATTTCGGGCTGGAAGATCACGATCAGTGCTATGAATCCAACGCTGATGAAAGCGCCGAGAATCTTGCTCAGCAATTCCATCTGCAAAGCATTCACCACCTGCCATACCAGCACAACGGCAACGATCCCGAAAAAAATATTGATCGCAACAGTCCCTTTCAGCAGCTTGTAGAGTTCATACAACAGCAAGGCCACCAGCAGGATGTCGATCACATCGATCCATCTGATCTGTATAAATCCGGTAATAAAAAGGTCTGTCAAAACAAGTTTATTTCTTTATACTTAAATTTTGCAATATTGTTTTATTTTATACCGAAAAGTATGTAAGAGCACTTAAAGTATTTAGAATTCTAAGTTTAAATTCATAAATCTTCACTCTTCATTCTTCACTCCAAATATTCACTCGGCACTCGGCACTCGGCACTAGGCACTCAACACTCCTTATCCAAGCATCTCAGTCAATTTAATTGCTTCCACCGCCTCCTTCACATCATGCACCCTCAATATCTTTGCTCCATTCAACAACGCAATTGTATTTAAAACTGTTGTGCCGTTCAGGGCATTTTCCGGTTTTGTCCCCAAAACATTGTTGATCATCGACTTTCTCGACACTCCCACCATGATGGGGCAGGCAAATGCGCTAAACCGTTTCAGATTACGCAAAATTGTATAATTATGTTCCACTGTTTTCCCAAATCCGAAACCGGGGTCAAGTATGATCTGCGTGGCTCCATGTTCATTAAAGACACGGATCTGTTTTCTGAAAAAGGCAGCGATGTCTTCCACTACATCCCGATAAACCGGATCCTGCTGCATGTTTCCGGGTCTTCCCTGAATGTGCATCATCACATAAGGAATATTATATTTTCCGATGAGCCTTGCCATGGCATGATCAAATGTGCCTCCGGAAATATCATTGATCATACCTGCCCCGGAAGATATGGCCATTTCTGCTACTGAACTTCTGCTTGTGTCCACAGAAATAAATATTTCAGGCTTTCTCTTACGCAGGATTTCAAGAACGGGCATGATCCTGTGTATTTCTTCCTCTTCATCAAGCTCTCGGGCACCTGGCCTTGTAGACAATGCCCCGATGTCAATGATAGAGGCTCCCTCTGATATCATCTTATCTGCCTGCTCAGTCCATTGTAGTTCTGAAATGTAGCGTCCGCCATCATAAAAGGAATCAGGGGTAATATTCAGGATTCCCATCACCAGGGGTGTGGAAAGATCTGGAAAATTACCTGAGAATTCCATGCTTCCGGTTCCTGAAAATAGTGTATTTTTATCGCTTTGTTGATCCCTGGCCATTCAGGTCGCTAATTTACAATTAATGATGGAAAAAACCGCAGCGCAATTTGAAAATGTGTTTATGCAGTGCAGAGAGGTATTCACAAGGAAAATGCAGGATTATGGTTTGGCCTGGCGTATACTCCGTACCCCTTCTCTAACAGACCAGATATATATCAAAGCCAACAGGATCCGAAGTATTGAAGTCAAGGGGATCAGCAAGGTGGATGAAGGATCTGTCCCAGAGTTTATAGGTATCATTAACTATTCTGTTATGGCACTTATCCAGCTGGAACTGGGAGTTGCAGAAGAGGATGACCTTGATGAAAAGGCAGTCCCTGAGCTTTACAATAAATATATTTATAGCGCCAGGGATTTGATGCTGAACAAAAATCACGACTACGACGAGGCCTGGCGCAATATGCGCGTGAGCTCTCTTACCGACATCATTCTTATGAAACTTCTCCGTGTGAAGCAGATTGAGGATAACGACGGAAAGACTTTTGTATCGGAAGGCCTGGATGCCAATTACTATGATATCATTAATTACGCTGTTTTTGCGCTCATTCAACTTCAGGAAGGACAGGAATGAAATTTATTAGAAATTTCAGCCGGCTGCTGGTCGGTGCAATATTCATCTTTTCAGGCATTGTGAAGGGGGTTGATCCGCTGGGAACGGCCTACCGTATAGAAGATTATTTTATTGCCTACGGTATAGAATGGGCTATTCCACTCAGCTTATTTCTTTCAGTGTTTTTGTGTACCCTGGAATTCATGCTTGGAATATCTTTGCTTTTTAATGCCTGGGTCAGAAGGACGGCGTGGCTGCTGTTTCCTCTTATGATATTTTTTACGCTGCTGACCATGGTCGATGCCATCTGGGAACCGGTGCCCAATTGCGGTTGTTTCGGTGATGCCATAAAGCTTACAAACCTGGAGACATTTTATAAAAACGTCGTGCTGATTGTTTTTACTGCCATCATATTCTATGGTAGAAAGAAGTTCAAAGCCCCCCGAATATTCGGATATGGTTTTTTTATCCTCGCTTCCTTTGGAATTGGATTTCTCTGGTTTTCATTTTATAACCTGGATCATTTGCCACTTACAGATTTCAGGGAATGGAAAGTAGGCAACGATATGGATCCCGAGAATGGTGGAGAACCAAAGATATATCTCATTTTCAGACATACTGAAAGTGGGGAGGAGAAGGAGTACCTTTCACCGGATTTTCCCTGGCAGGATTCGCTTTGGATGACACAGTGGGAGTTCGTCGATCAGCGCATGGATGATTCTGAGGTGACCAAATCCCATGAACTTATCATTGAGAGTGAGGAAGGAGCGGACCTGACAAGCCATTTCATTTGTAACCATGACTATCAGTTTATTGTAGTGGCCTATGATCTCAGGAAAACTGATCGTGATGCCTTTGGAAAGATCAACACATTATTTGATGAAGCAGACAAACATGCTCAGTCTCTGATCGTGATCACCAGTTCCCTGAAAGAAGAGGTAATGGAATTCCGCAGAGTTATGAAAACTGATCTCCACCTTGATTTCTATTATGGTGACGATGCTGTACTCAAAACCATGGTCAGGGCCAATCCCGGCCTTATCCTGTTTAAAGATGGTGTGGTGATCGCAAAATGGCATTACAACGACTTTCCTTCTTATGAAGTGCTAAAGGAAGAATTCATGAAAGATTAAACATGCTTCGCTTTATTTTAAAACGATTGTGGTATGGCCTGCTGGTGTTGCTGGGGGTGATCACTATAGTTTTTTTTCTCTTTAATATCCTTCCGGGTGACCCTGCCAGGATGATGCTTGGTCAAAGGGCAGACATTGCCTCTGTCGAGGCCATTAACAAGGATCTTGGCAGAGATCAGCCACTGTATGTTCAGTATTTTAATTTCCTGAATGACGTCTCACCCATCTCAATTCACAATACAGGAAACCCGGAAAGCTATTGGTATTTCGGCGAAGAAAAATATTCAGGCACACGCCTGATCCCCCTGGGGAACACGGCAGTGTTTTTGAAAAAACCTTACCTCCGGCGTTCCTACCAGAGCCGGCGGAGGGTTTCTGAGATACTGGCCGAAGCTTTTCCCAAAACTATGCTGCTTGCTGGAGTATCTATCCTTTTTGCGCTTGTCTTCGGGGTGGCGATAGGCGTATTCATTGCAGTGAAAAAAAATGCCATTATCGATAAAATTGCATTGGTATTTTCTGTGCTTGGGATGTCGATACCTTCCTTTTTTGCTGCCATCCTCAATGCCTGGATCTTTGCTTTTGTGCTGGTTGAGTTCACAGGACTGAACATGTTTGGCAGCCTTTATACGGTGGATGATTATGGCAGGGGTGAATACCTGGATCTTAAAAATCTTATCCTTCCCGCCATCACGCTTGGTATCAGGCCGTTGGCTATAGTTGTGGAGCTTACACGTGCATCGCTTCTGGATGTGTTATCGCAGGATTATATCCGCACCGCCAAAGCTAAGGGACTCAGTAAATTCAGGATCATCTCAAAACATGCCCTGAAAAATGCGATGAACCCAGTGATCACCGCTGTGTCCGGTTGGTTTGCTTCCCTCATGGCCGGTGCGGTATTCGTAGAATACGTTTTTGACTGGAAAGGAGTTGGCGTAGTCATCGTCGATGCCCTGGAAAAATATGATTTTCCCGTGATCATGGGTGCTGTCCTTTTTATATCTGTGATCCTCGTAATAATTAATATTTTTGTGGATATTATATACGGCTTTCTTGATCCCAGGGTCAGGCTGGCGTGAGAATGAATAATTCATACACTTATTCTAATAACAAATACGATGAGAAGAAAAATTATAGCAGGCAATTGGAAGATGAATATGAACTTTTCTGAGGCAGATGATCTCCTGGCCCTGATCATCGCTGATATAGACGATAATGCTAAACCCGTGGATGTTGATGTGGTGATCTGCCCTCCGGCAGTATATCTTGAACTGGCCACAGATATGGCCAGCGGTAAAGCGGTGCTTATCGGTGCCCAGAATGTAAGCAGTTTTGAGAATGGTGCTTATACAGGTGAAATCTCTGCAGCTATGCTTGAATCCCTTGAAGTTGATTATGCTATCGTAGGGCATTCCGAACGACGTAAGTATTTCAATGAAAGCAATGAGGAACTTACATCAAAAGTGAAGCTGCTGCTTGCCCACGGGATCACACCCATCTTTTGCTGTGGTGAACTGCTTGATGACAGGAATGACGACAGGCATATGGAGGTGGTCAGCAATCAGATCGGGGATACCATCTTTCACCTGGCCGGGGAGGAGTTTCAAAAGCTGGTCATTGCCTACGAGCCTGTATGGGCGATCGGAACAGGGAAAACAGCTACACCCGGACAGGCCCAGGAAATGCATGCCTTCATACGGGCACTGATCGCAAAGAAATACTCCCGGGAAACAGCAGATCAGTGCCGCATACTATACGGTGGTAGTTGCAATGCTTCCAATGCGGCGGAATTATTCTCAAAACAGGATGTAGATGGTGGGCTCATTGGAGGTGCTTCCCTGAACGCCGATGATTTTGCCCTCATCATCCGCTCAGCCTGATTGCTTATGAAAAAGTATTATGAGGTAAGAATACCCTGCATTAAGGGTGCGGAAACAGGAGAAATAGTTATGGCACTTCTTGCAGGCCTTGGCTACCAGGGCTTTCTCGAGGAGGATGATCATCTCTTGGCCTACCTGCCTGTAGAGGACTTTAACAGGGATGATCTGAATCATGTACTGGCGTCTCTGTCTTTGTCGGGTTTCGAAATCAATGAAATTGCAGACAGGAACTGGAACAAAATATGGGAATCCGATTATGAAGCGGTTTTGATCGATAACAGCATACTGGTCCGGGCGCCATTTCATGAGGCTGCTCTTGGAATAGTTCATGATATCATAATCGAACCCAAAATGTCCTTTGGAACGGCACATCATGAGACAACATATATGATGCTATCCTTGATATTCCGTTTGGATGTTAAGATGAAATCAGTGCTTGACATGGGTTGTGGTACCGCAGTTCTCGCGCTTCTGGCATACAAAATGGGTGCGGGCGATATCCTTGCCATTGACAATGATGAATGGGCGTATCAGAATGCCCGTGAAAATGTCCTGATGAACAATGCCGGGAATATTAGTGTATTAAAAGGGGATGCTGCTGCATTTGATAAGCAGCATTTTGATATTATATTTGCCAATATTAATCGCAATATATTATTGAAGGATATACCCACTTATGCCAGTGCCCTTGAATCGGGGGGCAGCTTGTTGATGAGCGGTTTTTATGCTGATGATCTGGACCGGATCATCGCCAGGTCTGAAGAATCCGGGCTCAGACTAACAGAAACCAGTATAAGAAATAATTGGATGGCAACAGTTTTTATTAGCGATAAAGCGGATGATTAAACACAGGCTTTCATACATTCTGCTATTTTCGATACTCCTTCTTCTTTTTTCAGAGGGCAGCCGTGCCCAGATGATCAAGGAATTTCACAGGAACAAAAATGATTATTTTCTTGATCTTACTGCTGTGCTCCTTAGCACCAGCAATAAGGAATATCTTGCAAAAGGGGAAGCACTGCTCGAAAATTTTTCCGGGGTTTGGGAATCAGGCTATTTTAAGCCTCATCACCGAGAAAAGATTTACGATGTTTCTGAGTATATGCTGAACAAAACGATGCGTGCATATCCGCATTTCTATGAATTTACGTCTTGCCTCCTCAAGTTTGTTGAGAATAAGTTTGATAATGATGACCTGGAGCTCTGGCTGACAGAATTGGATACACTGGAGAGCCAGCGCAGCTCGAAGGCCATGTCGGATTTTCTGAAGTATACACTCAATCTATTCGAAAATTCAATGCTATATGAAACAAGGTCCAGGGCATGGTATTTTCGAAATGGCCGCTTTTCGTTTGGGTATGATACACTTCTTTACCTGGACTTTAGCGGGCTTGACCTGGTATGCTCTACGGGCAGGGACAGTATGGAGATACTCAAGACCAGTGGAAGATATTATCCCTCAATATCCTTTTGGTCAGGAAACAAGGGCATGATCACATGGAGAAGGGCAGGCTTTGATGAAGACAGTGTATATGCCGAACTTTCGGATTACCGGATAGATGCAAAATCCCTTGCTTTTACAGCCGATTCCGCTGTGCTTTATAATAAATTGTTTTTCGATTTTCCAATTCAGGGCGTATTAAATGAAAAGGTGCTGTCGAGCCCTCCCGGGAAAAAGGTGTCATATCCTCGCTTTGATTCCTACTTTAAAGATTTTGAAATATTGGGTATGTTCAATGATATTAATTATGTGGGCGGTTTTGGAATGGAAGGGACAAAACTTATCTGCATGGGCAAAAATGGAAATACTGCCAAGTTTATTTTCAAAAAGGGTGGGGATTATTTTGCGGTTATCCGTTCGAGACAATTCTATGTTGAATCTGATATGATAAAATCAAGCCTGGCCTCTTTTGCGATATATTTCGATAAAGATTCAATTTATCATCCCGGCCTTCAGATGAAATATGATCATTCTTCCCTCTTGCTTTCCCTCATCAGGCTGAATCGCGGGATTGCTCAAAGCCCATTCTTCGATGATTACCATAAACTTGATATGTATTGCGAAGCACTCTACTGGGTGATGAACACCGAAGAAATTTCCTTTGAAATGATACGGGGCATCAGCCAGGAAAGCAAAGCCACTTTTGAATCTGATAAGTATTATTCTTCTTTTGAGTATTATAAGCTACAGGGGATTGATGATGTGAATCCCCTGGTGATAATTAGAAAATATGCTGAGCGTTATGGTTCCCGTATTGTGATGGTTGGAGCTTTGGCCGATTATATTAATAAACCTGTGGAACAGGCTGTATCCATGCTTCTCTTGCTGGATGCAAGAGGTTTTGTGGTATATGATTCCGATAATAGGCAAGCAATCATCAAACAGCGACTGTATGACTACCTTAAGGCACATGCAGGCAACATGGATTATGATGTTATAAATTTCACTTCAGTTACAAACCTGGAAAGCAATGCAACAATTGAACTGTCCAGCTTTGATTTGCAGATCAGGGGAGTTCCTGAAATATCTCTAAGCGATTCTCAAATGGTTTATATCTATCCTCTTAATGAAGAAATCGTAATGAAGAAGGCGAAAGATTTTTCTTTCTCCGGCAGGATCAGGGCAGGACTGTTTGAGTTTTACGCACAGGATTGTTATTTCGAATATGATACTTTTAAGATTAGTATGCCACAGATTGACTCGATGAGTTTTTTCGTGAAGGTTCCTGATACATCTGGAAATCAGACAAGTGACAGGCATTACAGGGTGCAGGCAGTGGTAGAGAACATGAACGGTTATATGATGATCGACAGACCGGATAATAAATCCGGTCTGAAGTTTTCTCCGGAATATCCGATCTTTACCAGTATCGACAATTCCTTTGTCTATTTTGATGACCATGAGGAACAGATAGGTGCGTATAATCGCGAGCAATTTTATTATGAGCTGGATCCTTTTACCCTCGACAGCCTGGATAACTTCTCAACCACAGGATTGCATTTTCAGGGTTATCTGGCGTCCAACGGCATCTTTCCTCCACTGGAAGAACCCCTGGTCGTAATGCCAGACTATTCATTGGGACTTAAGAGTTATACAAAGGATGTGGGGGTTCCGCTTTATGGCGACAAAGCCATGTTTTATGATACGATTATTATGGATAACAGTGGCTTGCATGGCTCGGGAAGAATGGAATATATGACATCAGTCACAGAATCGCAGGAGATGGATTTCTACCCTGATTCCGTGGTATCCCTGGCAAGGGGCTTCAGAATAAATAAACAGCTGGATAGTGTAGAATATGCCGAGGTTTCTGTAGGAAATATCAGGCAAATATGGCTTCCCGATACCAATATCATGATCCTTTCCATGATCGATGAACCATTTACAATGTATGACAGTACAGCCTGCTTTGAGGGAAATCTTCAACTCTCTCCCGAAAAATTGATTGGAGAGGGATCATTTATTTTCGAACGGGCTGTGATAAAATCTGAGGATTTTATTTTCGGACACCATAGTATGGGGGCAGATACGTCTGATTTTAAGTTGTACACAGATACCTCCTTCACAGAAATTGCCTTTCAGACTGAAGATTACCGCACCAGCCTCGATTTTGAACATCGAAAAGGAAACTTTCTGTCAACAGGCGTTTCATCCCTGATCGATATCCCTTTTAATAAATTTATTTGTTCAATGGATGAGATCGAGTGGGAAATGGATGAGCAGATCATGAAGCTCCAGAATAATATTGCTGAAAAGATACCCGATCTTAATCAGAAGAGTATGAGTGAGCTGATTGATCTTGACCTGGGTGGTTCAGAATTTATTTCTACCCGCCCTGATCAGGACTCTCTTCGCTTCTTCACTGTGAAGGCAAATTATGACCTGCAAAAGAATATAATATACGCAGAAGATGTTAAAATTATCAAAGTAGCCGACGCTGCTGTTTTTCCTGGTGACGGGAAATTGAATATCCTGAAGGATGCTCAGATAGAAACCTTGAGGCATGCCGATATTATGGCTGATACTGCAGGAAAGTTTCATCATATCTATGATGCTAATGTGGATATCTTTTCACGGCATAACTATGCTGCCAATGGACATATCGATTATTTGGATGATATAGGAGAAGTACAACAGATATTTTTAAGTTCCATCAGCGTTGATACCCTCGGCAGAACATTTGCAACTGCTGGGATTGTTGACTCTGATGCATTCATGTTGAGCCCGCAATATTCTTTTATAGGAAATGTCAGGCTTGATGCATGGCAGCAATATCTGCATTTTGATGGTTCATTCAGCATTGAGCAGAATTGTTTTTCATCACTTTATGACCGGGCGTTTCTGGATACCATCATTAATCCTTCTGAGATTCTGATTCCAGTATCAGAATACCTGATGGGGCCTGATAGCACTCATTTATTAACAAGCCTTGTTTATTCGGTATATTCTGAGGCCTTTTATCCGGCATTTTTAACTTCCGCGAAAAATACCCGGGACATAGCGGTGCTTTCTTCCAGTGGATTGCTGTCTTACAACAGTAAAGATGAAACCTTTACTGTTGCGAGGGACTCTGCATCAGGAAGCTCAAACTATCTCAGCCTGCACAATGATAATTGTGTGTTTGAAGGCCTTGGAGATATTGAGCTTGGAATGGAATTGCCGCATGTAAACCTTGATATTTATGGCCGGGCAAGTCATTTTATCATTCCCGACTCAACAAGCTTTGAGTTGGTGCTGGGCTTTGATTTCTTTTTTGATAATAATATTCTGAAGCGCTTTTCCGGGAGCCTTATCGATGCAAATCTTCCGGGAAATGAAGCCTTTGATCCTATGTTCATGGATTTTCTGTCTGAACGTATACAATCGGGAGGGGCCGACAGGATCATCTCTGATCTGAGTACCTATGGAACCATCCGGAAGCTTCCTGAAGGTGTGAAATATACGGTATTGCTCAACCATCTTAATTTTAAGTGGAACCCATCCACAGCTTCCATGGTATCTTATGGCGACATTGGGGTTTTTAGTATTGGTGATGAGGTTGTGAACAGATTGGTGCCGGGTTATGTGGAAATAGAGCGCAAACCAAGCGGTTATGGGGTGGTCAGTATGTATTTTGAGATCCCCGGAGGGGATTGGTATTTTTTCACCTACAGGAATTATATTTTGCAGATAATCTCCTCGAATGAAGGATTTAATAGCGAAGTCCTTAATCTTGGCGAAGACAAAAGGATCATGTATTCCAAAGACGAAGATCTCCCTTATGAATTTGTGATCTCAAGCAGGAGGAAAATGGTCGATTTTGTACGCAAGATGGAAGATATCCACAGATCAAACCAAAGATAAAAGAACAATGATGTACATCTATATTATATCTGCTGTGATCCTTGCCTACCTGTTGGGCTCCATACCATTCGCGGTATGGATTGGCCTCTTGTTTTTCAAAAAGGATATACGAAAAGAAGGAAGCGGTAATGCAGGAACAACCAATGTAATTCGTGTGCTGGGCTGGAAAACCGGTGTTCCGGTATTTCTGCTGGATGTGATGAAAGGTTGGCTGGCTGTAAATATCACCATGTTCTTTCCCGATCTGGCTCTGACGGGAGATTATATCTATTATCTTGGAGTGATCCTGGCTGTGGCGGTAGTCATGGGACATATTTTTCCGGTTTTTGCCGGCTTCAGGGGAGGAAAAGGCATTGCTACACTGCTTGGGGTTGGAATTGCATTGTATCCATTCAGCGGGCTGGCTGCACTGGGGGTATTCTTTATCATTTTTTTTCTGAGCGGCTACGTATCCCTTTCTTCCATAAGTGCATGCATCTCCTTTCCTGTCATTTCATTTTTCCTGTTCGGGAATACCGAACTGCCATTGATTATCTTATCTGTGGCTGTTGCCATATTCGTTCCGCTTACCCATACAAAAAACATCAGGAGACTACTTTCCGGCACTGAGTCCAGGTTTTTATATAGGCGTTAAAAACAAGCTGCATCAATAAATTATATTTTATTCCTTGCCTTGTTGTTTTTTTCTTAATTTTACAATGCTAAATAAGTTTATTCCTAACAGAAATTATTACAATATGAAATTCATCGTTTCAAGTTCCTTATTATCCAAGAACCTCACTGCTTTAAGTGGTGTGTTGAATACCAGCAATACACTGCCAATACTGGATGATTTCCTTTTTGAACTCCAGAAGGATGCACTGATGATCACTGCCGCAGACCTGGAGACCACCATGACGGTAACTATTCCGCTGGATAAAGCAGAAGATCCCGGTGCTGTGACCATTCCTGCAAAAATTCTGATCGATACCCTGAAGACATTTTCAGATATCCCGGTTCAGTTCACGATCAATAAAGAAACACTGGGTGTTGAGATCTCTGCAGGTGAAGGTAAATACAAACTGAGCGGCCATAAGAGCGATGAGTTTCCAACACCGCCTGAACTTGAAGAAACCGTAGCTATTTCCATGGATTCAGATTTGCTGGTAAGTGCCATCAATAAAACCTTATTTGCAGCCGGGAATGACGAACTCAGGCCGGTGATGTCAGGAGTATTCTTCGAACTCACACCTGATGATATCACTTGTGTTGCAACAGATGCTCATAAACTGGTCAGGTATAGGCGTACAGATTTCAGTGCAACGGAGTCTGCTTCATTCATTATGCCTAGAAAACCGCTGAACCAGTTAAAAAATATCCTGTCTGCTTCCGAAGGAGCAGTAAGCATTGATTATAACCAGACCAATACGGTGTTCACTTTTGATAATGTGAAAATGATCTGCCGGCTGATCGATGGGAAATACCCGAATTACGAGGCTGTCATCCCGACTGAAAACCCACATAAATTAACAATTGACAGGGCCTCATTGCTGACTTCCATCCGACGTGTTGCTATCTTTGCCAACCAGTCGACACATCAGGTCAGGTTTAAATTATCAGGGAAGGAATTGATTCTTTCTGCGGAAGATATTGACTACTCAAATGAAGCAAAGGAACGTCTGACCTGTAGTTATGATGGAGAGGATATGGAGATTGGATTTAACTCACGCTTTCTGCAGGAGATGCTGAGCAACATCGAAACGGAGGAGATTATTATAGAAATGTCAGCACCCAACCGGGCCGGCATTATGCACCCGACATCTAGTGATAACGATGCCGAAGACATCCTGATGCTGGTGATGCCGGTGATGCTGAATCAATAGCGATTAACGATTAACGGATTAACGATTGAAGCCTTAAACAGCCTTCTCTCTATATCTTCGGGCCTGCTCCGATAAGCCTTTTCCCTTCTTCGTTATCCGTAAAAGCCACAAAATTATCAATGAATCTTTGTGCAAGGTCTTTTGCTGACTTGTCCCAATCCTCCGGGTTCTTCCATGCATTTCTGGGATTAAGGATGCCTTCTCCAATACCGGGTATTGCCTTGGGAATTTGAAGGCCGAAATAGGGTATTTCCTCGTATTCAATATTTTCGAGGCTGCCATCAAGAATTGCATCGATGATCAGCCTGGTAGAAGGAAGGTCCATTCTTTCACCAACGCCATAGGGGCCTCCAACCCATCCGGTATTCACAAGGTAGGCGGTTGATCCATGCAATTCCATCTTTTTTATCAGCTCTTCGGCATATTTGGTTGGATGCAGCAGGAGGAAGGCTGCTCCAAAGCAGGCAGAAAAAGAGGGTACGGGTTCCTTGATCCCCAATTCTGTGCCTGCAACCTTAGCCGTATATCCGCTCAGGAAATGGTATTTCGTCTGGTCTTCAGTCAGTTTGGCGACCGGAGGCAGCACACCAAAAGCATCTGCTGTCAGAAAGATCACCTTTTTGGGATGACCTCCCTTGGAGACAGGCTTTACAATATTGTCGATATGATAGATTGGATAGCTGACACGCGTGTTTTCGGTTTTCGAATTGTCTTCATAATCAATCTTGCCATGCTCATCATAAACAAGGTTTTCAAGAAGTGCATCACGGCGGATGGCATGATAAATGTCAGGTTCCTTCTCTTCACTGAGATGGATGCATTTTGCATAACACCCGCCTTCAAAGTTAAATACGCCATCATCATCCCAGCCATGTTCATCATCTCCGATAAGTGCACGTTTTGGGTCGGCAGAAAGGGTTGTCTTTCCTGTTCCCGACAGTCCGAAGAAGATAGCAGTATCACCATCTTCACCCATATTGGCCGAGCAGTGCATGGCAGCAATGTTGCGTAGCGGAAGGAAATAGTTCATAATGGAGAAGAAACCTTTCTTGATCTCTCCACCATACCAGCTTCCTCCCACAACAGCTCTTCCTTCTTTCAGGTTGAATATGGCAAAAACCTTGCTGTGCAAGCCATGCTCTTCCCAGTCGGGATCGATGGTTTTACAGGCGTTCAGCATGACAAAGTCAGGCTCGAAGTTCCCCAGTTCTTCTTCCGTGGGACGGATGAACATATTTTTTACAAAATGGGCCATCCATGCAATCTCGGTCACCACGCGTATCTTTAGCCTGGTATCTTCATTGGCACCGGCATATCCATCCTGAACATATAGTTTCTTTCCGGTCAACTGTCTGCTTCCTATGGCAAAAATCTTTTTCCAGTTTTCTTCACTCACTGGCTTATTGTCTGAAGCTTTTCTTTCCGGATTTCTCCACCAGATATGTTCCCTTGAAGTTTCTTCATCAACGATATGCTTGTCCTTGGGAGAACGGCCGGTAAAGATGCCGGTATCTACAGATACAGCTCCTGTATCTGTTTCAAACCCACGTTCAAAGCCTTCGAGAGATGGATCTGTTTCGTGCTTAAAAAGCTCATCGTAAGAAAGATTGTGATAAATCTCCTGAGTTTCAGGAATGCCGTAAGTGCGCAATTCCTCTTTGATTTTGTCAATATTAACTGCCATGATGTATGAATTAAGCGGTTTATTTTAGAGATCGATCAAAATAATCAAAAAACACTGAGTGAAATATTCTCAATGAAGATTTACGAAGATACAAAAATATATGATTATTACTGTATGTGTAATTGAATAATAGAAAAGGGGATGACTCTCTGACTCTCTGACTCTCTGACTCTCTGACTCACGCCCACCGCCCACTACTTCTGCTTAATAACCGCCTGTGCTGCAGCCAGCCTGGCGATAGGTACGCGGAAAGGCGAACAGCTTACATAGTTGAATCCAAGGGTATTGCAGAATTCAACGGATGAAGGTTCTCCGCCATGTTCACCACAGATGCCGATCTTGATATTCGGGCGTGTTTTACGTCCTTTCTCCACGGCCATCTTCATCAGCTGTCCAACACCCTCCTGGTCAAGTACCTGGAAGGGATCATATTTTAGTATGCCTTTTTCCAAATAGACGGGCAGGAATTTGCCGGCATCATCCCTGGAATAGCCGAAGGCCATCTGGGTGAGGTCGTTAGTGCCAAAGCTGAAGAACTCTGCTGATTCAGCGATCTTGTCAGCAGTGAGTGCAGCCCTGGGCACTTCGATCATGGTTCCGACCATATAGTCTATACGTTCTCCGCGTTCTTCGAATACTTTTTCAGCGGTATCGCGAACGATATCTTCCTGCATCTTCATTTCCTTCAATGTCCCGGTAAGCGGGATCATGATCTCAGGATAGGTTTTGATGCCTTTTGCTTTCAGGTTAAGGACCGCTTCTATAATGGCCCTGGCCTGCATCTCTGAAATTTCAGGATAGGTGTTCCCGAGACGACAGCCACGATGGCCAAGCATAGGGTTGACTTCAGAGAGGTCTTCCACCTTGGCTTTAATTTCTTCCACGCTGATGCCCATTTCATCTGCCAGTTCTTTCTGATTCTCTTCTTCATGAGGAACAAACTCATGCAGGGGAGGATCAAGCAGGCGTACAGTGACCGGAAGGTCCTGCATGGCTTCGAAAATGCCTTCAAAGTCTTCCCGTTGGATGGGGAGAAGCTTCTCAAGTCCCTGTCTTCTTCCTTCTTCGTCTGATGCAAGGATCATCTCACGCATGGCTGTGATACGGTCGCCTTCGAAGAACATATGCTCAGTACGGCAAAGGCCGATTCCCTGTGCTCCGAAACTTCTGGCAACCCTGCTGTCGTGGGGTGTATCTGCATTTGTACGGACCAGCATGCTGGCATATTTATCGGCCAGCTTCATCAGCTCATTGAATGTTCCGCTGAGTTCAGGATCGATGGTCGCGATCTTGCCGTCGTACACCTCGCCGGTGCTTCCGTTCAGGGATATCCAGTCGCCTTCCCGGTAAGTTTTTCCATCCACCTTCATGGTACGGCTTTTATAATCGATCTTAACCGTGCCCGCACCTGATACACAACATTTACCCATTCCGCGTGCAACTACAGCAGCATGTGAGGTCATCCCTCCCCGGGCTGTGAGAATACCATTTGCAGTATTCATCCCCTTCAGGTCTTCAGGAGATGTTTCAACACGTACGAGGATCACTTCTTTGCCATTTTCAGCCCATTCTTCGGCATCGTCAGCATGATAAACGATCTGTCCGGTAGCTGCTCCGGGTGAGGCCGGAAGTCCTTTGGCCACTACCTGTGCAGCCTGAATAGCTTCTTCGTCAAAAACAGGATGGAGGAGCTCATCAAGTTTGTTAGGCTCATTTCTGAGAAGAGCTGTTTCTTCATCAAGCTTTCCTTCAGCAAGCATCTCCATAGCAATTCGAACCATCGCAGCACCGGTGCGTTTACCATTCCTGGTCTGCAGCAGCCAGAGATGGCCATCCTGGATAGTGAATTCCAGGTCCTGCATGTCAGTATAATGATCTTCCAGTTTTTGCTGTATCTCATCGAGTTCTTTGTAAATATCTGGCATCACTTCTTCAAGGGAAGGATATTTTTCAGCTCTTTCTTCTTCAGAAACATTGGCCAGTTTTGCCCAGCGTATTGAACCTTCCTTAGTGATCTGCTGTGGAGTTCTGATCCCTGCAACCACATCTTCGCCCTGGGCATTGATCAGGTATTCTCCATTGAAAATGTCTTCACCCGTTCCTGCATCCCTTGTAAAGGCAACGCCGGTAGCTGAATTGTTTCCCATGTTGCCGAACACCATAGCCTGTATGTTTACAGCGGTACCCCATTCGTCAGGAATACTGTTGAGTTTCCTGTAATAGACAGCACGCTCATTGCCCCATGAGTCAAAAACGGCAAGTACGGATCCCCAGAGTTGCTCCCATGGGTCGGAGGGGAAGTCTTTTCCTGTAGTTTCTTTTATAGCAGTTTTGAAGCGCTTGACCATTTCCTTCAGGTCATCGGCAGTGAGGTCAGTATCCAGTTCAACAGCTTTTTCTTTTTTCAGTTCTTCTATGATCACTTCGAATGGATCATGGTCTTCCCTGGAGGCCGGTTTCATATCCATCACCACATTCCCGTACATTTGTACGAAACGGCGGTATGAATCCCAGGCAAACCTGCCATTGCCTGTCTTATTTGCGATGCTTTCCACAGCCTGGTCATTTAGCCCGAGGTTGAGGACGGTATCCATCATTCCGGGCATGGATGCCCTGGAACCTGACCTGACAGACAGCAATAAAGGATTTTCCTTACTTCCAAATCTAGCTCCCATCGCCTCTTCGAGGAAATGAACACCTTCTTCCACTTCATCCCTGATGGCCTCAATAGTAATATCCTTTCCTTTTTCGTAATAGTCATTACATACTTCCGTGGTGATGGTGAAGCCGGCAGGTACCGGTACGCCGATCAGATTCATTTCGGCAAGGTTAGCGCCTTTGCCTCCCAGCAGGTTCTTCATTCCGGCATTGCCTTCGGCAGTGTGGTTTCCAAACTTATAAACGTGTTTTTGATTGCTCATTATAATATTTAGTTTTATATGTTTCTGATTTTTAACTATTTGACTTTTAAAATTTAAGTCTACGAAAGTACAAAAAAAGCCTGATAAATTTCCAGCTTAAGGGAAAAATAATATGGCTTACCGGCTGGCGGAGGCTTCATGCTTGGGGCATGTGGCTTGAGGTACCTGCACCCTGTATTTTGCACCCTGGGCCTGTAAGAATATTGCAATGTCCTGAAATTTTCTTATATTTATGAATTAGAAATCAAACCATCTAATTAATTTAATCATGCTACGCGTCTTAATTATTGATGATGAGGCCAAAATACGGGATATGATCGCTGAGATCGTGAAACAATATTGTGCTGATTCTGAGGTGATTGGATTTGCCGGAAGTGTTAAGGAGGGCGAAGAAAAAATACTGGCTCTCCATCCTGATCTGGTATTGCTTGATATAAAAATGGATGACGGCACCGGTTTCGATCTGCTTGATCAACTTGACCGCATCGATTTCAAGGTCATTTTTGTGACAGCATACCAGGAATTCGCCCTCAAGGCCATTAAGTTTGCGGCGCTGGATTATATTTTAAAGCCCATTGATCCTGAAGAATTAATCAAGGCTGTGGATTCGGCCAGGGAACTGGTCATGGACCAGCAGGAAGCTCAACTGCAGCACTTAAGCGCCAGCATGAATAATAATAAGCAGTCGAAAAAGAAGATCCTCCTGAAAACCACAGATAGCATCCACCTGGTATATGTGAATGAAATTTATTATTGCGAAGCTGATGGTGGGTATACCCGTTTCTATACCAATACCGGCCAGCAAATCCTGGTATCCAGGCCCTTGATCGAATATGAGGAAATGTTGCAGGATTACGGCTTTTTCAGGATACATAAATCGTACCTGGTTAATCTGCAGAAAGTGCAGCGCTTCGAAAGGGAGGATGGTGGTTACGTGGTGTTGGGTGATGAATGCAAAATTCCGGTTGCATCACGCAAAAGGGAGCAGTTGTTGATGTTGTTGGAGAAACTAACCGAGTAATCGTAACGCGTGTATACAGGCAAAGCCAATATATCGTTAAAACCTTCAACCCGTCTCAGAAAATTGTGGCTGGTCGTACTTTTGCTGATACCAGGCTATTCACAATTCATTTGTGCTCAAACTGCCCGGCAGCAGGAAGTTATTGACAGTCTCCAGCATGTTATTGACACCGCAAGCGGGGAAACAAAAGTCTTATCCATGTTGCGTTTGGCAACGACAATAATCCAAAAAGGTATGCCTTATAAGGCTCAAAAGTATTATGAACTCCATGAAGAATCTTTGGAACTATCAAAACAGCTGGGGTTTATTTTTGGACAGGTTCTTGTTCATAGCCATTTGGCCCATTACGCAAATAGCACAGGTTCATTCCGGGAGGCCATCAGGCATGCCTGGAAAGAATACAATCTAGCATCATTCCTTCCGGGAAACAGTGATTCAGTATTTATAGAGTCTGCTTACAGGGACTTGTCAATAGCTTACCGGGGCCTTGGGATGTACGATTCAGCATTATATTATATAGATCATGCTATAATTCTGGGAGAGCAAATGGGTTCGCCCGGCGCTATGTCTTTACCATACATGGATAAAGGACATTTATTGGTTCAAATGGGTGAGCAAAAAGCTGCATTGAAAGCCTATTATCAAGCGTATAATATTGTTCGTAATGTCAATAGTAATGATCCTTTACGAGCTACTTTTTGCAGGATGATAGGATCCGTGCATAATACCGCCGGGGATTATAGGCTTGCTATAAAATATTTTAGGGAAGCTGATTCAATTTATGGATCATTGAAAAGTGCGCAATATCACCCCCAGCAAGCATCCCATATCGCCAGGGCGTACCAGTATTTGGGGGAATTGGATTCGGCCCTGAAATACCGCCATCTTGCCCTCAAACGATTTATTGCTTATGGGTTTAAAGAATTAAATATCAATATCCCTAACCAATATTGTTATTTGGGGATGATATACCGAGAATGGGGTCAATTTGATTCAGCGAAATATTACATCGATAAGTCACTTGATCTTCGAATTCGCAATAAGGATTCACTCGGGGTGGGTATGTGTCTTGATGAGATGGCCCTGATGGCGAAGATGAATGGCAGATACCAGGATGCGCTCAGGCTATTATTAGAATCTCTTCAATGGAAAACAGCTGATGGCGGAGCCCGCATCGACCCGAGAAGAAGAGCCCAGCGAATTGAAAGTCAGTCGGAGACTTATCTTCTTCTGGGGCAGGTTTTTGCCGACTGGAACAAGCATGGTGCTGCCCTGATGTATTATGATACATCCATGATGTTGTGCAATAAGGTTGCTTTCTTAAGAGGGAAGACTCTGGTGCAGTACCACAGGGGCTTGGCCTGGCAACAAAAAGGAATCCCTGACACAGCCATGAGGTATATGCAAAGCGCCCTTCAGTTTGCTGAAAGCGTAGAAAACAGGCCACTCATTGCCAAAGCCCTGACAGGTCTTGCGAAGCTTTATGTATTGCAAGGAAAGGTGATTGATGCTCAGGTGTATTTTGAAACAGCCCTGAATATATACCGGGAAGATGGTTTTATTGGTGAACTCCCCGGGGTTTACTTCGAACTGGGACTGGCCCTGATGAAGGCTGGTGAGCAAAATGGGGCATTGGAAGCGCTTCAAAAAGCATATGACCATGCATCTTCTATGGGCAAGATCAGCATTCAGGCCGATGCTTCATTGGCGCTGGCCGGCCTGTATGAAGAAAGGGGGAACATCAGTTTGTCAAATAAATACCTGAAAGATTATATCCTTTTTCATGATTCGGTCTTTACCCTGGAAACCCACCAGCAACTGGTAGAGATGCAGGCATTTCATGAATCTCAGCAGCAGCAATTGCAGATCCTGCATCTTGAGCAGGAAAATGAGCTGACAAGCCTGAGAGCAGAACGTTCACAATATGTGATCATCAGCCTTGGAGGGATTGTGATCATTGTTTTGCTATTTGTAGTTTTATTCTTTCGCCAGATCAATATACGTAACCAGCAACGAACACTGCTTAATCAGCAACAGCTGTTCCGTTCCCAGATGAACCCGCACTTTATCTTTAACAGCCTCACCAACATACAGCATTATATCTTTCAAAAGGATTCGCTTTCGGCAGGTAAATATTTAGCGGTGTTTGCAAAGTTGATGCGCAATATCCTCAACAACTCCAATAAGGAACTGATCGCCCTGAGACATGAAGTAGAAACCATCAGCCAGTACCTGGACCTCCAGCAACTACGTATGGAAGATAAGCTGGAATATGAGATTGACGTAGATGAAGCCCTCGACCCTGAACTCACCGAGATCCCGCCCATGCTGGCCCAGCCATTCATAGAGAATGCGATTGAGCATGGCATACGTAATAAGGAGGGAAAAGGATTTGTTTCGGTGCGGATTACAAAAAATGACCAGGCGCTCATTTACGAGATCGAAGACAATGGCGTGGGCCGCAAGAAGGTTGCCGAACTCCAAAAAAATAAAAAGAAAGGTCATGAATCCATGGCTGTTTCCCTCACCCGCTCCCGTTTGCAAAGCCTCTGGGGGAGGAGAAAGCCGGGAAATATCCTGGAGATCATTGATCTTGAAGATAGTGAAGGTAATCCTCTGGGGACATTGGTGCGGTTTAAAGTGCCGTCCTTCGGCTTCGCTCAGGATGACAAGTGATTGAAAAAATTGTCATCCCGGGCAGTCGAGGGGCAACCAATTCAATAAATTCCCTGCGTTCGCAAGAAATTCCCCAGCGTTCAGCGGTAAAATCCCGGCGTTCATACATTTCCTTCATACCTGCTTATTTCCTGAATTAACTTTATCATGCATTAAACACAATAACCCAAATAAAAACCAGGTATTATGAAAGCAAAAATTACATTGATCATTGCGTTCATTTTTTCGATGATGGCCATGATGGCCCAAACCCCTATCCCGGGAGGGGATGTGTATGGCAACTGGACACTGGCCGGTTCACCCTATCTCATTGAAGGGGATATTACAGTTCCGGCAGATTGCACCCTTTTCATTGACCCAGGTGTCCATGTGGAATTCCAGGGGGCATATATTTTTTACATATATGGCAGGATACTGGCTGAAGGCACAGTAACGGACAGCATACTGTTCAGTGCACCGGGAACTACCGGCTATCGAGGTCTGCATATCCAGCCGGAAGAAGAAACAGACAGTGTCTTATTTACCTACTGCAGGTTTCAGGATGGAAATGCCTGGGGGCAGTGGCCAGACAATTGTGGTGCAGCCATAGGAGTTGGGTATTTCAGCAAGATAAGGGTTGACAACTGCCTGTTTATCGATAACCAGGCCTGGACCGGATCACAGGCTGCTGGCGGGGCCATTGCATTGGCAACATGTGATGGGATCTTTAAGAACAGCACTTATATTGATAATTCTTCAGTTTATGGTGCAGGGATCATGATATGGAATAATTCTAATCCCCTGGTTGCCAATAATATTTTTTATGATAATTTTTCTACTTATGAAGGGGGTGCCTTGATGGTGTGGGAAAGTAGTAATCCCGTAATCATCAATAATATATTTGAAAGTAATCGGGCGAATCAGCTTGGAGGTGCCATTTCTACCTATGGAGCATGTGAGCCTTTAATAAAGCACAATTTATTTATTGATAATTTAAGCTTTTCAAGAGGGGGTGCTATTGAATTATGGGATGCGGGTAATACATTGATTATAAACAATACGTTTGCCAATAATATATCGAACCAACGGGGTGGGGCCATCAGCATAGTGGAATCATCCTGCCCTTTATTGATAAATAACATCATGTGGAATAATACTGCTCCTGAAGGAAGTCAGATATATAATATGGATTCATTTTGCGTTCCCGACTTTTTTAATAATGATATACAGCACGGGCTGGATTCTGTTGGGGGATTTATTCCCCAGGGCCAATGGAAAGATAATATTGATGCTGATCCTCTGTTTGTGGATGTATTAGCAGGTAATTTTTACCTCGACACCCTCTCACCATGCATTGATGCCGGTACGGATACCATATTCGATCCCGACGGCACCATCAGTGACCTGGGTGCATATTATTTTGACCAGACAGGGATCGGGATTGATGATGCCTTTGCTAATGAAAGTCAGCTTCAGCTCAGTAATTATCCGAATCCGTTTGTGGATCACTGTGTGATCAGGTTCCGGGTACCGGGTACCGGGCACCGGGATGTAAGATTGCAGATTTATGATATAAGAGGGAGGATGGTCGGTATGTTTGTGAATAAAAAGCTTTACGGAGGAGAATACCAGCTCAATTATAATGCCGGACATCTGCCCGATGGGATTTACATCATGCGTTTGCAGGTGGGGAAGGAAGCGCTTAGCAGGAAGATTGTTAAACGTTAAAAGGTGTTAGGCCCTTCGACTTCGCTCAGGACAAGTTGTTAGGCCATTCGACTTCGCTCAGGACAAGTTGTTAGGTGGAGTTTTGAATTTTGAATTATAAATGATGAATTTATTTTTACCACAAAGGTTTCAATGGAAATTCCCAGGTGTTCTTTGTGAGGTGCTTAACGTTCTTTGTGGTAAAATATTTTAATCAAAAATATCAATTGGAACCAGCAACTATTAAGTATAATATTGAAAGAAAAACATGACTAACAGAAATCCCATTATAATAGAAGAACCTTTCCTCCAGCAGGAAATAATCCTCGGCATGCTCATTGGCGTGGGCATGTTGTTGATGGTGGTGAGCGAGGTGTTAGGGAAGCTGGTGGTGATGGTGGCGGTGCTTTCTGTGACCGGGATATATATTACAAGACTCTACAAAGTATTGAAAGAAAAGGGAGAGGCGATACATTGTTGTTTTGCATGTTGCAACAACGGAGCCATGATCCTGGCGGTGGCAGGCATTCTTTTGCTGATGCTGATAAATACGTTTCAAAGTCAGGTATTTTTTAGTGGCCTTGCATTATTATCAGTTGCATTGCTGCTCAACAGCATCTTCCTGAGATATAATATTCGTGGTATGACGCATATTACGGCGCAGATAAGGTTGCTGATCGCCATAGTTGTGATGGTGGTGTTCTTTCTTTTGTGAGGCGTTGGGCACTCGGCACTACACAGTATCCAGCAACCAGTATCCAGTGCAACGGGATGCCATCCCTAAGCAGATGGATATGAATAATTGACAAAGCTTGTTTAGGGATGGCATCCCGTTGCACTGGATACTGG
>JABMQZ010000023.1 GCA_013202965.1 Bacteroidota bacterium
ATCAAGGCCTATGCCTATCTCATTGTAATAGGTGTGAGCAAACTTTTTCTGGATGTTTTTACCCAGTTTGTTGATCTTAATGACCAGCTCGCACTCGTAATGGATGTCATTTGAAAAATCGGGATAGTAAAACGGACGGTTCCTTCTCACAAGTGCAGTATCGGGTTTCAGGAAGAAAACAGGGTTCTCAGGGACAGGGTTATTTAACTCCTTTGCGTGGTCGATGTAATTTCTGCCAATGCAAATAATCTTCATGGGGAAAACTAAAATTAATTGGTTTTTTTAAAGTTCGTATGATGGTTTTAGTTTAGGATCAAAATAATCTATGATCGATATTTCTTTTTCTAATCGCTGTAATTACCTTCTTGGTAGATAGGGGGAACTCTGCTTTCATCATCCAGTCATAATACTGTGGTTCTTTTTTGAACACTTCCTCCACTGTCCTGCCCTTGTGTTTTCCGAAGTTAAAAACTTCTTCCTGCCTGGCATTAAAGATAATATGCCCGATCAGGTCGACGAATCGGGTGTTGTAAGAGAAATCATGAAGGGCTTTCATGTCGTTTTTAATAGGTATGCTGATATTCCCTTCATCATCTTTATATTCGGTGTCTTTATAGCGCTCTAGCTGTGCTTTGAGAATCTCAAAAGTGGCTAAAGTATCAGCTTCTGCAGAATGGGCATTTTCAAGTTCCTGGTCACAATAGAATTTATATGCCGCACGAAGATTTCGTGGTTCCATACGGTGGAAAATATTCTGTACATCAATAAAATTACGGTTCCTCAGGTCAAACTCAATGTCTGCCCTTAAGAATTCTTCCACCAGAAGCGGGATGTCGAATCTGTTTGAATTATATCCGGAAAGATCACAATCTTTAAGCAGCTCATGCAGTTCCGGGGCAAGATCTTTGAAGCTTGGGGCATCTTTAACATCTTCATCCGAGATGCCGTGGATCAAAGTAGAATCCAGGGGGATGGGCATCTCCGGGTTGATACGGTGTGTTGTTACTTTCGAAGTGTTATTGGTTTCCACCCTGATGATACTGATTTCAACAATGCGGTCGGTTGCCACCCTGATGCCGGTGGTTTCCAGGTCAAATACGGCCAGGGGCCTGCTTAGATTTAATTCCATGAAGATGTGACTTATCAGATTCCGATTGATTGCTAAAGTAAAGGAATTTTGTGATTAATTTGTCAAAATTAATTTGTGCCCATCCATTAAGTTGGTGTTTGGTTCAGAATGTCCGCTTTCGAGGCTTGCGCAGTATTTAAAACAAGGAGTTTACTGATGTAAATAACTGTTTTAAATACGAGCGTAACGATGAAAGCGGACATTATGGATAAACACTAATTAGATGTTTCTGTTGGTGTCAAAGTTTTCCAAAAGTTCAGCCAGACGCTTCAGGTACATGCCTCCAAGTGCGCCATCCACCACGCGGTGATCATAAGCCAGAGAGAGGATCATCATATGTCTGATCCCGATCATGTCTCCCTGTGCAGTCTCAATAACGACAGGCTTCTTGCGGATAGCACCAATCCCCAGGATAGCTACCTGTGGCTGGTTGATGATGGGTGTGCCGGTGATGCTGCCAAAAGATCCGAAGTTGGTGGTGGTAAATGTACCCCCCTGAATCTCATCCGGTAGCAAGTTGTTGGCCCTGGCCCTGCTGGCCAGGTCATTCACGTCTTTTGCGAGGCCGAGCAGACTTTTCTGGTCAGCATTCCTGATCACCGGAACGATGAGGTTTCCGTCGGGGAGGGCAGCAGCCATACCGATATTGATATCTTTACGGATGATGATTTTTGTTCCGTCAACAGAAGCATTGATGCCTGGGTAATCCTTGATGGCCTGCGCTGTTGCCTCGATCAGGATGGGGGTGAAAGTCAGCTTTTCTCCTTCACGTTCCAAAACCATCTCCTTCACTTTATTTCTCCAGATAACAATATTTGTCATATCTACCTCGATAAAAGAGGTGACATGTGGAGAAACCTGCTTTGACATGACCATATGGTCGGCAATCAGTTTGCGCATGCGGCCCATTTCAATGATCTCATCACCAGCTGTACTCACAACTGCAGGTACGGCAGTATTCCTGGCAGTTACAGATGTATCGGCAGCCGGCCTGTTCTTCATATAGTCGAGAATGTCTTTTTTTGTTACGCGCTCCTCTTTCCCTGTTCCCTTGATGCTTTCCAGTTCTGCCATGGAAATACCTTCTTCCCGGGCAATATTTTTCACCAGGGGTGAATAGAACCTACTGGCTTCAGCAATTTCTTCCTTTTTTTCCTCCACCGCTGGATCTTCAGGAGGCACGTGTTTAGCAGGATCGGGTGTTTTAGTCTTTTCATCTGAAGCTGCATTGGAGTCCTCTCCGACATTTGAATTTTCGCCTTCAATTTCAACAATAGCGATCACATTACCTACTTCTACTACATCACCTTCCTTGAAAAATATTTCACTGAGAGTACCTTCAACAGGAGAAGGTATCTCCGAATCAACTTTGTCTGTTGCGATTTCAACGATCGCATCATCCTCTTCAATGGGATCACCCGGTGATTTCAACCATTTAGTGATGGTAGCTTCGATGATGCTCTCGCCCAACTTGGGCATTACAATCTGAAAATTGGCCATGATTTTTATTCTTATTCTTAATTAATATATATACAATTATCTTGGCTTAATGTTCATTCACAAATACTGTAAGACCTTATAACGGGAAGATGGTGTCGGGCGTTGAGACGTTTCATGAAACTCTCGTCTGCAATCTGAATTTCTGATTTCTGCTATCTGATTTCTCAATTCCTCCCCAGTTCTCTATAGCCGCGAAAAATAATATTCAGATCAGATGTAAAACTATAATCCCTGGCATAGATCAGGTTCAGCTGCCCGGTAACCTCCGGGTTCAGACGTTTCTTCCTGAACGCATATTCCGGGTTGAGGATGCCTTTTTTAATATGAGGAAGTTTCTCTGTACTGCCTTGATTGTTGCTTGAATAACCTACCCATGAGCGTCTGGAAAATATAACCTTTAAGATATTGAGACATAGGCCGACAGGCTTTCGTACAATAAAAATGTTCAGGGGGAGAAGACTCAGCAGAATAAATGAAGTCATGATGTCCACAAAACGCTTATTTCTGCGGTTCCTGGGAGATGCGATTGAATTGATGTCAATGGTATAAAGATCACCAGAGGTGTTTATGGAATTGCTCCCAATAATGGACAGGCTGTCTTCAGGAGCTATTTTAAAGTCAACCTTCAGCTGTTGCAATTCAGACATTTTGTCGATGATCACTTGGTGCGGAAGGTTTTTAGAACAAAAAATCACCTCCGATATCCTATAGATGGTAATGATTTCACTGATCTGCTCAAGGGTGCCAATAAACTGTTCACCTTTTTGGCCATTGTTCTGTAAACTTACCAGTCCAACAAAAGCAGGGTTCAGGTAAGTTTTATGCAGCAGTTCCGATACCCTTTCAGCTTCATCTTTTTGCCCGACGATGATAAAGCGTTTGTTTTTTGATTCTCCGATCTTGTATCTTTTCAGGCCTGTAATATGGAGGATCAGCCTGAGCCCGGTCATGGCGATGAGGCCCCAGACAGCTCCCAGAATAAGGATAGTTCTTGAAAAACGGTAGGATTCACTAAGCAGGGCATACACCACCAGGATGAAGATGGTGCCGATGGCAATGCCCTGGAATATCTTGATGATACGGATGGGTTTGTCGTATCCCCCGGACAAAAAAACTGAAAAGAGCCAGATGAGGATGTATACAGGGACGGTAATGGCAATGAATTCAATGGGGTAACTGCCGCCATCCGGGAAGATCACCTGGGTTTCCCAGTATTCTTTTATGAAGAAAATTCCGGCAAAAATCAGGATGATATCCATGAACGGCAATATGGCCTTTTTAAAAATCCGGCCCAGGATGGCCAATGAAGCCCGCAGCCAGATAGCCATTTTAATAAGAAGGGAAAACAAGCTGGCATTTTTTTGTGAAAAGTGTTTGCGTGCAAAGATGGCCATCGCATTATAAAACACAAACACGTAATTAATGCTGCTTTTTTTTGTGCTCTCACCTTTATAATGGATGATCCTTGTTTCCGGAAAGTAATAGTTTTTATATCCTGCCTTAATGATGCGCCAGGAGAGGTCGATGTCCTCTCCGTACATAAAAAATTTTTCATCCAGCAAGCCGGTTTCATCAAGTACTGATCTTCTCATGAACATAAAAGCTCCTGAAAGGATCTCCACTTCGTGGATCTTATCCTTATCAAGGTATCCCAGATGGTATTTTCCGAAAGTCTTTGAATTTGGGAACAATTTTGATAAGCCAAAGATCTTGTAAAATGCAACATCCGGGGTTGGGAGGCCACGTTTTGATTCAGGCAGAAAATTGCCTTTTCCGTCGATCATCTTAACTCCCAGTCCACCGGCCTCAGGATGTTTATCCATGAATGCGATGATCTTTGAGAAGGTGTCATCTTCAACGATAGTATCCGGATTCAGCAAGAGTACATACTCAGCTGATGATTTGAGGATAGCCTGGTTATTTGCCTTTGAAAACCCGACATTATCCTTGTTGGCGATAAGCATAATTTCAGGGAATTTTTCCCTGAGCATCTTTACGGATCCATCCACCGAATTATTATCAACCACCCATATTTCAGCATCAATATCCGTAATGGCTCGGCGCACCGATGTAAGACATTGGTCAAGAAAATGCCTGACGTTATAGTTTACGATGATAATGGAAAGTTTCATACCTCCTAAGTTCCTTGCTGTCGGATTAAGGATTCAAAGATAGCATTTTGTCAGGTAATAATAAATGTTAAATTTTAAGGTTTAAATTTTTAATCAAATGATTCCTCGTGGCTTGCCGCGAGGTTTCCTAATAAGCTCCCCTGATTTTCAGGGGAGAT
>JABMQZ010000024.1 GCA_013202965.1 Bacteroidota bacterium
AAATCAATTAAACCTGGTAATTAGTATGAGAAAAAAGTGGTACCTTTTCAGCTGAAATGGGTGGAACCTTTTCAATTAATAGAAACATGTGAGAAATTCACAACCCTTTTTTCTTCTAAAATTAATGGCAGATAATTTTGATTATTTTAATAAAGTTGCGGAAGATCTTAGGACATATTTTAATTTAGTGAGCACTGGGTTTTTCTATGAGGAGGTAAACAAATCCAAACCCGAACTTAGTAGAGGTGAAATTAAGAGATGGATTATGATGGTGTTTTTTAATAAAAACTACTTTCATGACAAAAACTTCCAACAATTCTTCCCAAGCGTTTATGGTTTCATAAGGAATTATAAGAAGAAATTCGGATATAAATCCTTGGCTCATCGGCTACAAAATATAGAAAGCGATTTTATATTTAATACGGTGTGTTGTAATCTTATAGGAGAAGATATTAAATACTTCACGGTTCATGATAGTGTTTGTGTAAAGGATTCTGAGAAAGTTAAGCTTAATGAGATTTTTGATAATGAATTTCAATCATACCTCCACAATGTGGAGGTTAAGCTGCTTCTGGGAAATAATATATAGAAATAAAAATCTATGAATTCAGAGTTTGTAAAACACGAAAAGGAGAGGTTGAAAAAGAAAAAAGATCTTCTGAGGCAACAAAAGGATAAAGTCACTGGCAATATTAAAAGACAGGAATTAGAATTAAAAAAGAAGGAAATACGTCTAAAGGAAAGGCAGTTAAGGGAAGGTAAGTATGTATATTCTTTTTGTGATTTCTTTGAGTTAAAATCCTGAGAAACAAGAGAAAAGGTGAGTTATGATACCCTTTTTTCAATCTAAATCAATCCTATTTAAGTTAAATTACAATACAAGTTTGAATAAGGCTAAAATGTGTGAATAAACCAATAATGTTTCTTAATGAAGATTGTTTATTTATCCTTTTTATTGATGAATACTTTTCTTTCTTGATTATTCTGGCATAATACTTGGCTTTTAACGAAAGTTCTATTCAAATTATTCATTAAAAACCAATTAGTATGAAAAAGTTAGCCTTAAGTTTATTTGCCTTTACCATCGCCATATTTGTTGTGGCTCAGGAAAAACCTAAAATCAAAGAAGTAGGGGTTGTATTTAGTAATCTTGATAATTTTGGATTAAGTTTTAAAATCGGTAATGAGAAAGCACTTTGGAGGATTAATACTTTGTTAATTAATGGAGGAAATTCTGAAGAAAATATGGATAGTGTTGTTTCAAAAACAAGTAGTATCGGATTTGGATTTGGTGTTGGGAGAGAATATAGAAAAACAATTGCGAAGAATTTTGAATTAAGGTATGGTGCTGATTTGTCATTTAGATATATAAATCAGAAGTCAGAATTGAATGATAATGAGTATAACCGTTCAAGTACCAGAACATATTATGTTCCAAGATTTAATTTGGTATTTGGGTTCAATTATGTAATTAAAGAACAATTCATAATCGGCGCCGAAATCTTACCATATTTTAGTTATACATTTGGCTCAAGGGTGGATGAGTTCAGTGATGATGATAATAGAGAAACAGATATTTCAAGGATTGATTTTGGTTTATCAAATACTTCTATTATGTTGTCTGTGGGATACAGATTTTAAGTGTAGATAGCTAGACTCGAAGGTTCCATCTTTAAAGTAATTATGATTTAGTCTTTTAGCGCCGAGCGGCAGAAAATTTTGAATAACACTTAAAAGATGAAATCTTAGATTTGGAAGATATTTTACACATTATACTTAATGTTATTATGCTGTTATTCAACATACTATATACTCATTGTGTTTTAACAATGTTTTAACATAACGATAAAAACCCCTGATAGTATCCTTTCTATCAGGGGTTTAATTGTAAATCAAAGTGGTGCCACTCGGAATCGAACCAAGGACACACGGATTTTCAGTCCGTTGCTCTACCTACTGAGCTATGGCACCTTTCATTTTTGGAACTGCAAAGATAAAACGGTTATTTAAAATTTAAAACCCTTTTGTTAATTTTGACATAAGTTTCTGATAACCAGAAAATAAATGATCGTGTAATTGTTAATAAGTATGCGTGTTTAGTCGTTTTCCTTATTAATTTCACTACCTTTGCCCTGATTTTTTTAAAGAAATCCACCGAAAATGAATCTGCTTATTGACCTGGGGAACTCACTTCTTAAAATGGCAGTTTTTGATCAGCAGGAAATGCTTTTTGTTGAGCGATACAAGGATCTTGATCTGGCTGTCATTCAAAAAGTGCTGAAGGCTTACCCAAAAATCAAAAAGTGCATAATCGGGGCTGTAAAAGAGATTCCTGAAAATATTTCTGCTGCCATCAAAAATCAAATTCCCCTGATCATGCTTAGTGCAGAAACCCCACTGCCCATTAGTTTGCACTACAAAACTCCCATTACTCTTGGTGCTGATCGCATTGCTGCAGTAACTGCGGCAAATCATTTGTTTCCGCGTAAAAATTTGCTCGTTATAGAAGCCGGAACCTGCATTACATATGACTTTATTGATTCCGATGGCATTTATCACGGGGGCAGCATTTCTCCGGGAATAGGTTTGCGCTTTTCAGCTTTACATAATTTTACTGATAAACTGCCGTTAGTAGAAGCAAAACAACATGTTGATCTCATCGGGAAATCAACGGAATCCTCCATACAATCCGGCGTGATAATTGGAGCAATTGCTGAATTTCAGGGAATCATTTCCATGTATGAGCATAATTATGATAATTTAACAATAATTATAAGTGGTGGCGATCTTAATTATTTTGATGAAACCCTAAAAAATAACATCTTTGCAGTGCCAAATATCGTTTTGACGGGTCTTAACATAATTCTTGATTTTAATGACAAGAGCTAATACTGTTTCCTTCTTCATTGTCTTTTTATTGTTGATTTTTGTCTCCAAAGAGACTTTTTCACAAGCAAGGATCAGCTCTCCCTATTCTCGTTTTGGCGTTGGAGAATTATGGCAGGAGAATTATAGTGTTACCCTAACAGGAATGGGGAATGTAGGCCTTGCTATCCGAAGCAATAATTATCTGAACATTAAAAATCCTGCCTCATATACAGGCTTTGATTCTACATCTTTTCTGTTTGATATTTCTGCCATTGGAATATTCACTACCCTGAAAACCACAGAGCTCAGCCAGGATGCAGATTATGCTTCTCTTGGGTATATTTTGTTCGGAACACCTGTTACCAAATGGTGGAGGGCCAGTTTTGGGCTGATCCCTTACAGTAATGTGGGTTATAAGGTTATTGAAGATCGGGATGTTACCGATATTGGTCGGGTCCGCTTTATTTATGAAGGCAGCGGAGGATTAAATCAATTTCATCTGGGCAATGGCTTCAGGATCACAGAAAATCTTTCTTTCGGGGTCAATGCCTCATATATTTGGGGAATGATCTATAAGCGTCGAAGGGTTACGTTTCCTGACTCATTGTCGATGCTCAGTACACGAATCGATAATGTCGATCATATTTCTGATTTTATGTTTGACTTTGGACTCCAGTATTTCAAACCCCTCAAAAATGGCCTGGAAATAGGAACAGGCTTGGTGTTCCAGCCAGGTGTTGACCTGAATGCAACACGAAAATATGTTGGAGTAAATTATTTTAGCGGCGGGGATAATATCGAACTTGCCAGGGATACCGTGGCTTATGATCCTTCTAAAAAGGGAAGCCTGAAATTCCCTCTTGGAATTGGTGGAGGTGTTTCTCTGGGAAAGACTAATAATTTTCTGGTCAGTATGGATGTGAGTTGGAGAAACTGGAAAGAATATGAGGCTTTCGGAAGAAGCGATTCTCTGCAAAACAGCCTTTCCATTAATCTTGGGGGGGAGTATATTCCAAAACATAATAGTATTACATCATACTGGCATAGAGTAAGATATCGTATTGGTTTCCGTTATGAAAACACCTACCTGGATATTAACAATCAGTCTATAAAGGAATTTGGTATAAGTTTTGGATTAGGTTTACCATTCAGGCGCTCGAAATCAATGCTTAACTTTGCCTTTGAGTTTGGAAATAAGGGAACACAGGAAAATGACCTGGTTCAGGAGAACTTTTTAAAATTTACTTTTGGTTTGTCTATCTATGAAAGATGGTTCGTTAAAAGTAAATACAAATAAATAATTATAAAATACAGCACAAATGAAAACAAGGTTCATATCATTTATTCTTGCAGTGGCATTGATGGCGGGTTTATTCCTTCCACCTGATACATTTGCCCAGGGTGTTTCAAAATATGGGGAAACCCCTGAAGACAGTGTGGAGTGTATTATGAATCTTTCCCTGTATACTGAGTTTTACAAACAATGGAAAGCCAGTGGGTATAAAAATATATCTGTAAACGACGCTTTCGGACCATGGAGGCAGGTTTTTTTGAATTGTCCGGCTGCACGCCAGGGGACATATATTGACGGTGTTAAAATCCTTACTTATTTTATTAAAAATGAAAAGGACCCCATTGCAAGGGATGCTTATATTGATACCCTTATGCTGTTGTACGATACGCGTATTGAAAATTTTGGAAAAGAAGGATATGTGCTCGGAAGAAAAGGTGTTGGCCTGTATACTCTAAGGGTCAAAGATTATGAAGAGTCTTATAATATATTGAGTAGGTCTGTTGAGCTGGATGGCAATAAATCATATCCCGACGTGCTGGTGTTTTTAATGAGGGCATCAAAAAAGATGATCGGTGAAGATAAGGCTGAAGAAGATATTATTTTTGACAACTATGATATTTGCAGCAAGATCATTGAGGTAAATATCGATGCCAACCATGACAACGCGAAAAAGCTGGCAAACTGGGAAAACGTAAGGGGAAACATTAACCTGATCTTTGAGCCTTTTGCTACCTGTGAAGCCATCATTAATATTTATTCGCCAAAGTTTCAGGAAGACCCGGATAATATCAAAATGCTGAAAAAACTAACCAAGCTGCTCGACAGAAAAAAATGTACAGAAGATCAATTGTATTTCGATGCAACAATTAAGCTCTATCAGCTGGAGCCTTCTCCCGAATCTGCTTATCTTATTGGTAAGATGTTGATGAAAAACAAGGAATATGCTAAAGCAATTGATTATCTGAAAAAGGGGGAGGAACTTAGTGACAGTGATGACCGTGCCGACAGCTACTTCTATATAGCAGAGTGTTACAGAAAACTGAAGAACTTCAGTGCTGCAAGAACCTATGCCTTAAAAAGTATAAAAGAGCGTCCTGACGATGGCAATCCATATATTATGATCGGAGATATGTATGCAGCAAGCAGTAAAAGTTGTGGCAGTAACGATCTTGAGAAAAAGGCTGTATACTGGGTCGCCGTTGACAAATATTATATGGCGAAACGGATTGACCCTGAAGTGGCTGAGGTGGCAAATAGCCTGATCAATTCATATTCCTTATATTTTCCTCCCAAGGAAGATATTTTCTTTCATAACCTGAATGAGGGAGATGAATTTCTGGTTGAATGCTGGATCAATGAAAAAACCAAGGTCAGGGCAGCAAAAAATTAACCTACAATCCATTACGTTTTGAAGCCCCTTTTAAAGGAATTCAGAAAGCATTATTTATTGCAAGGCATTGTTATGATTTTTATAATAGCAATGCTTTTTGCATGTAAAAATAAATTGAGTGAGGTGGCGGCAATTGATTTCAACGACACCCTTCCTGACATTTCAGCCAGGAATATTGAATTTACTTTCAGTGATTCAGCAAAAATACAATTGCGGCTTTCCGGCCCGCTAATGCATTCGTATGAAGGGGACGAGCCTTATATGGTGTTTCCGGAAGGTTTTCTGGTTGAGTTTTTTGATTCTTTATTAAATATCACAACAACGATAACTGCAGATTATGGTGTTCATTACCGGGAGAAAAAATATATGGAGGCCCGTCAAAATGTGGTTGTAACTAACTTTGAAACAGGCGAAAGACTGGATACGGAGGAGTTGGTCTGGGATTTAAAGCTAAAAAAGATCTACTCCAATAAATTTGTGAAAATTACCTCTGAAGACGGAGTGCTTTTCGGGGATGGACTGGAAGCAGAACAGGATTTTTCCAAACGCCGCATTATAAATCCTACCGGAGAAATAGAAGTAAACGATGATGATGAATAAAACAATAGCCCTGGTCTGATGAATAACACCTTTATTATTCTGATTACCCTCGTGCTTTCGGCTTTTTTCTCTGGAATGGAGATTGCTTTTGTAAGCTCTAACAATCTTAGAATTGAAATTGACAAAAGCAAGGGTTTGTTGTCTGGGCGAATTTTATCCCGTCTTAAGCAAAATCCTTCTCGTTTTATTGGTGCGCTGCTTCTTGGAAACAATGTTGCTCTCGTAATTTACGGTATTGCAATAGCAAGTGTCATGGAACCATTAATTTCCGGAATTCTGCCTGTTTACCTTACAACAGAGTTTGTGATATTGCTCATACAAACCATAGTTGCAACCCTCATTATCCTTGTTACTGCAGAATTTCTTCCCAAGATATTGTTCCGGATAAACCCGAATACAATCCTGAATTTTTTCGCCATTCCGGTGATTTTATTCTATTATCTTTTTTTCCCTGTGATTTATTTATTTACTGGGATTTCTGGGTGGATATTAAAACTTGTATTTGGAATAAAGTCTCTTGAGCAGTCTTATGTTTTCACACATATAGATCTAAATGATTATATCCGTCTTTTCGGAGGAGAAATTTCAGGAGCAGGAGAGGTAACCCAGGAAATACAAATGGTACAAAATGCCCTCGATTTTACAAATATTAAGCTACGGGCCTGCATGGTCCCACGTACTGAAATAATTGCTGTTAAAGAAAGTAATTCTCTTGATGATCTTGACAGGGTTTTCATCGAAACCGGATTTTCAAAAATTTTGATCTACAAAAATTCTATCGATAACATTATTGGCTATACACATTCCTCTGATATGTTCAAAAATCCCGCGGATATTCATTCCATTATGCGTTCGGTTTTCTTTGTTCCCGAAACCATGCTGGCAAATGATGTCCTTTCAATGTTCTTTAAACAACACAAAAGCATTGCAATTGTGGTAGATGAATTTGGGGGAACAGCAGGTATTGTAACCATGGAAGATATTATTGAAGAAATTTTTGGGGAAATTGAAGACGAATATGATGCAGATGAATTGATAGAAAAACAAATTTCTGACAATGAATTTATATTTTCCGGCAGATTGGAAATTGATTATGTGAATGAAAAATATCTACTCAACTTGCCGCAGTCAGATGATTATGAGACTGTTGCGGGTCTTATCATACATTTCCATGAAAGCATTCCGGATAGCAGGGAGGATATCAATATTGATCATTTATGCTTTACCATCCTGCAAGCCAGCGAAAGCCGCATCGAACAGGTTCGTTTAAAAATCACCTGATACTTTTACAGATTCAAATTAAATTATACCTTTGCAAATTCTTAAAAATACAAGCTAATGGCAGCAATAGGATATATTAGAAAACATTCAGCAATAGCAGTAATCTTAGTTGGGATATCACTTGTTGCCTTTTTGGTAGGGCCAAATCTTATCGATTGGGCCAAAAATGCACTTGGATACTCAAGTGGTCCCGGCACAAAAAGAGAGGTTGGTATCGTGAACGACCAATCTGTTTCCCTTCCTGAATTTGAAGGACTTACGCTTAGAAATGCTGAACAGAAGAAAGCTAATGAACAAAAGGCGGATTTAACTTCTGAAGAAATTTTTACGCTTAAGGAGCAAAGCTGGAATCAACGTGTTAACGAGATCATCATGCAGGAAGAGTATGATAATCTTGGTCTTATGATTTCAGCAGATGAAATGATTGACTTGCTTCGGGGAAGTAATCCACACCCCCTGATCAGGCAGTATTTTGTAAATGAAAATGGGCAATATGATCCCAATCTTGTGGTTCGCTACATGCAAAATCTCGACCAGATGACCCCCCGTGACAGATCACAATGGGAAAACTTCAAGGAATTTGTATATAATGACAGGCTGAACAGCAAGTACCAGGTCTTGATAAGTAAAGGGTATTATTACCCTGAGGCTCTTGCCAGAATGGAATATAAAAACAATTCTGATATTGTGGGAATGCGTTATGTTGCACCAAAGTTTACAGAAATTCCCGACAGTCTTGTTGCTGATGAATCAACAGATGATCAATACGAAGAATATTACGAAAAAAATAAACATAAATACCAGCAGAATTCATCCAGAGATATTGAGTTTGTAGTATTCAATATTCTTCCATCTGATGAAGATCTTCAGGCAATTGAAGAAGAAGCTCATGAGATCTTTCATGATTGGACATATGCGAACGATCCCGGCGAATATGTCAATAATATTCCCGGAAACATTTATGACAGCAGCTGGGTAGGACCGGAAGATATATCGGTATTTATTGATTCTGTGATGTTTAATGAAGACATCGGCATTTTCGTTGAGCCCTATAAAGATGGTCAGGCCTGGCATATGGCAAGGCTGATGGGTAGACAGTTTCGTCCTGATTCGGCAAATGCAGAACACGTGCTGATCTCTTATCAGGAAGCGTTTCGTGCAAATCCGAACCTGACACGTACCAAAGAAGAGGCATCACACCTTGCCGACAGCATTTACAATGTGATCAGGCGTAATTCTTCAAAGCTTCAGCAAATTGCTGTTGTAATGTCGGATGATGGCTCGGCAGTAAATAACATGGGTAATATTGGCTGGCTTAAAGACGGTACAATGGTTCCTGCTTTCAATAAGGCAATAATCATGGGAAACAAGGGTGATGTTAGTCTTGTGGAAACCCCTTTTGGATATCATATCATTCATGTGGTTGACCAGTCTAAACCCAGGGAAAAGGTCAGGGTGGCAAAAATTGAAGTTCCGATCGAATACAGTTCTGAAACCTATGACCAATATTATGCTGTCGCTTCCCGCTTTGCAGGAGAAAATGATAGCAAAGAAAAATTTGAGCAGGCTGTTATTGACCAGGGGCTTGATAAAAGAGAGGCCACTTATATCAGGGACATGCAACAAAATCTGCCAACTTTCAAAAATACCCGACAGGTTATTCGTTGGACATACTGGGATGACAGAGAAGTAGGAGATGTTTCCCATTTATTTGATATTGGGGGTAAATTAATTGTTGCAACATACACCGGAAGTCGTGAGAAGGGAGTGGTTCCTTTTTCCCTTATGAAAGAACGCCTGGTGAACAACCTTAAGAATGAAAGAAAAACTGATTATATCTTTGAGAAGATCGATGAGCTGGGAACAAATGATATTTATGCTATCGCCCGGGCCTTCAATGTAAAGGTGGATACAAATGCAAGTCTTAGCTTTTATGCAAGAAACATACCCGGTTATGGTATGGAACATAATGTAATCGGTCAGATTTTTACTTATGGACAAGGCGAAAATACAGGCATTATCAAAGGCAACGCCGGTATATTTATTGTTGAAATTGACAATGTATATGAAGCTCCGGATTTAAACAGTTATGCTTCTTATGTCAGTCAGAAGTTGCTGGAATTTAATCAACGGGTTACAGGAGGTTTTCCATATAAAGCACTTGAGCTGGGTGCTGATATAAAAGATTACAGAAGGTATTTTTATTAAAATTTATACTGTTTCTGAAAATATAAAAGCATCTGAAAGGGTGCTTTTTTTATGCACTCATGCGCATGGCTTCGACAGGATCAAGCTTTGAGGCCATCCTGGCCGGGACATATCCTGCAATAATGCCAATAACAGAAGAGGTAAAAAGCCCTATTAATATCTTGTTCCAGGTTAAAATAATTTCAAAACCCAATATAGAAGATCCAACAGAAGTGCCTATAAAAACAAGTATAAGCCCGACGCCCCCTCCAATCATAGAAAGAATGATGGCTTCAAAAAGAAACTGAATAAGTATAAAAAAGTTTTTGGCGCCAATTGATTTTTGTATGCCAATAATATTGGTGCGCTCTCTTACAGAAACGAACATAATATTTGCAATCCCAAACCCGCCCACTATTAACGAAAATCCGCCTATAATCCAACCAACCAAGGCAATAACACCAAACAGCTGATCAAAACTCTGTGAAATAATATCTGTTTCATTAATTGCAAAGTCATTTTCTGCCGATGGTTTAAGCTTATGAACAGACCTCATAATGCCTGTTAGTTCATCTATCAGTTCAGCGTTTGAAACCTGTAGTTTGGCCCTGACAATAATGGTTGTTTGTATTTTTTTAATATCAATTACGGTCCGGGCAAAGTTCATGGGAATAATGACCTGGTTATCAGATGAGTTCCCAAACAAATCTTCTCCTTCTTTCTTCAATACGCCGATAACCTCAAGCTTTTGGCCGAATACCTTAACTTTCCGCCCTACAGGATCCAATACATTAAACAGGTTTTCGGCAATATCGGATCCGATAATGATTACATTTTTACCGCTGGCTGATTCAATGGGGGCAAAGTATCTTCCGTTGGAAATTTCCATTGGCATAATCCGGCCAAAATCATGTGTGATCGCCAATACCGGCACGCTTTCTATTCTGTTGTTCTGAAAATGTACAGTCCGGCTTACGTCGACGAATAAAGCGCTCCCGTCGGAGGCGGTGCTTCTTTTCTGAATTTCCCTCAGGTCTTTCATGCTTGGCTGTGGTCGCTGATAATATTTCCACCACTTGAATTCACCGCTCATCACCCAAGGATATTTCTGTATGAACAAAACATTGTCTCCCAATGAGTCAATTCCTTTTCTCATTGAACGCTCAAGTGAACCAAAAACGGTTAAAACACTAATAATAGAGAAGATTCCTATGGCGATTCCCAGGAGGGTTAGGATGGTTCTGGTTTTATTCACCATCAGTTCATGCAAGGCAAAAATATAACTCTCTCTGAGAAGTTTTAAAAATATCATATCTCCTGCATGTTAAACAAAATGTAAAGTTATATAAATACTTTTAAAAATATGCATTAAATTTGGGGGTTCTAGCGTTTTCACAATCTAATATCAAACTTAACTTTTGGTGTGAAGAAAATTAAAAATGCATTAATTTCTGTATATCATAAAGATCGCCTTGAAGATATTGTTGCCCTTCTGGATAAAAATGCTATCCGGATATATTCAACAGGTGGAACCTTTGATTTTATAAGCAAGCTTGGGTTTGAATTAAAAACTGTTGAGTCAATCACTTCTTATCCGTCTATTCTCGGGGGACGTGTTAAAACCTTGCATCCCAAGATTTTTGGTGGTATTCTTGGCAGAAGGGAGCAGCCTGATGATATGGAGCAATTTGCAGAATATGGCATCCCGGAAATTGACCTCGTTATAGTTGATCTTTATCCTTTCGAAGAAACACTGGCAAATACCGCTGACGAATCTGATATTATTGAAAAAATTGATATTGGTGGCATTTCCCTTATCAGGGCTGCAGCAAAGAATTTTAAAGATGTGCTGATTGTTCCTTCTATGAAATATTATGATGAGCTGATCACACTTTTAAAAGAAAAAAAAGGGCAAAGTGAGCTTTCTGACAGGAAGCGTTTTGCTTCTTATGCATTCAATGTGTCTTCTCATTACGATACGGCTATTTATTCTTATTTCGCTGAAGACAACAAGGATGCTTTTAAGCTGAGTTTCACAGATTCAACTGTTCTCCGGTATGGAGAGAACCCACACCAGATGGGATTCTTTTTCGGAAAACTGAATGAGGTTTTTGAACAGCTTCACGGAAAGGCTATTTCATACAATAATCTTGGAGATCTTGATGCTGCAATAGGTTTGATTGAAGAGTTTTTGGAAACTACTTTTGCAATACTAAAACATAATAATGCCTGTGGCATTGCGTGCAGGCCTGTTCTTCTGGAGGCCTGGAAAGATGCCCTTGCCGGTGATCCTGTTTCCGCTTTTGGAGGTGTGTTGGTGACAAACGCGCGGGTGGACATTGCTACGGCCGAAGAGATCAATAAATTGTTTTTTGAGATCATTCTTGCCCCGGATTATGAAAATACTGCCCTTGAAGTTCTTAAATCCAGGAAAAACAGGATAATTTTGCAAAAGAAAGAAGGCAGGCTGCCGAAGCAAGTATACAGGTCCTTGTTGAACGGCCTGATTGCCCAGGATAAAGATAATAAGACAGAAGGTGTGGAAGACCTTAAGGTGGTCACAAATGCCACCCCGGGCGAAAATGAAAAAGAAGATCTTGTGTTTGCCAATAAAGTGGTTAAACACACAAAGTCAAATGCTATCGTTTTAGCAAAAAACAAACAGCTTGTTGCCAGTGGGGTTGGACAAACTTCAAGGGTTGATGCCCTGAAACAGGCTATTGCAAAAGCAAATGAATTTGGCTTTGATCTAAAGGGTGCCGTTATGGCATCAGATGCATTTTTTCCTTTTGCCGATTCCGTCGAAATTGCAAACAATGCTGGAATAACAGCTGTTGTTCAGCCCGGGGGGTCTGTCAGAGATCAGGATTCTATTGATTATTGCAATAAACATAATATGGCAATGGTCTATACGGGAATCCGTCATTTTAAACATTAATATAAAGTATATGGGACTGTTCTCATTTTTTACCAAAGAAATTGCAATAGATCTTGGCACTGCCAACACCATCATTATTTATAATGATAAGATTGTAGTCGAAGAACCTTCTATTGTAGCTATTGAAAGAAATACGGGGAAAATAATTGCCGTTGGAAAGAAGGCCATGATGATGCATGGGAAAACGCATGAGAACATCAAAACCATCAAGCCTCTTCGTGGTGGTGTAATTGCCGATTTCCAATCAGCAGAATTCATGATCCGGGAACTGATTAAAATGATCTTTCCGAAAAAGTCCTTATTCCCGCCTGCATTGAAAATGGTTATTTGTATTCCTTCGGGGATAACAGAGGTTGAAGAGCGTGCGGTGAAAGATTCTGCTGAACAGGCTGGTGCAAAAGACGTTAAGCTTATTCATGAACCCATGGCTGCAGCCATTGGTATTGGCATTGACGTTCTGGAGCCCACAGGAAATATGGTTATTGATGTTGGCGGGGGTACTACTGAAATTGCGGTAATTGCCCTGGGAGGAATTGTAAATAATAAATCTATCAGGGTTGCCGGTGATGATTTCACCGCTGATATCGTGGAATACATGCGCAAACAACACAATATCAACATTGGGGAGCGAACTGCCGAAAGAGTAAAAATTGAATGCGGAGCAGCCATTACTGACATTGAAAATCCTCCGGAAGATCATGCAGTACATGGCAGGGATATGTTAACCGGTATTCCGAAGGAGATCATAGTTAATTATGCTGAGATCGCCAATGCTCTTGACAAATCCATTTCAAAAATAGAAACTGCAGTGCTTAATGCACTGGAAATGACTCCTCCTGAATTATCGGCTGATATTTACAGAACAGGTATCTATCTGGCGGGGGGCGGATCCATGCTTCGCGGGCTGGATAAAAGGCTGCACCAAAAAACCAAACTCCAGGTACATGTAGCTGAAGATCCTCTTCGGGCTGTGGCGCGCGGAACAGGCATCGCATTAAAGAACTTTAACAAGTTTACATTCCTTATAAAATAAGGATTGTTCCGAAATATTAATTGTTTCAGAACCGATCAATTATTGTTGAACCAGGTAAAAACAGGCCATGAGATTTCTGTTTATCTTTCTGAAAAAGCAGTCTTTTTTCCTGTTATTCATATTCCTTGAATTGCTTGCCCTTCTTTTGCTTGCCAATCATAATAATTACCATAAAACAAACATCATTAACTCCAGCAATGTAATTACCGGTTCTTTCAATTCTGTATATTCGACAATAAGTGATTATTTTTTTCTTAAAAAAGCCAATGATCAGCTCAGCAAAGAAAATGCTTTACTCCTTAATACCGGAATAAGTTTGTCTCAGCTTTCCGATTCTCATTATATAAAAGATACCGTTTATCATTTTATTCCTGCCAGGGTGGTCAGCAACACCACAAGGAACCGAAATAACTATATTATGATCAACAAGGGACGGGCACATGGAGTCGAAAAGGAAATGGGCCTGGTTTCCCCTGCCGGAATTGCCGGAATAATTGTTGGGGTGTCGGAAAATTATTCCATAGCCATGTCGCTGCTGCATAAAGATACACGGATCAGCGCAAGGCTCAAAAGCAATGGGCAGATGGTAGATGTTAGTTGGGATGGTATTGACTATACGAAAGGAATTGTTGAGAATATTCCCACTCATATTATTCCTCACTACGGTGATACCGTTATTACCAGTGGATATTCTTTTGTGTTCCCCGAAAATATTATTATTGGAACAATTGGTGAAAAAACAGAACAGGGGGGAAGTTTAAACCAGGCTGAATTATATTTTTCTACGGATTTTAATAATCTGTATTATGTTTATGTTACAGAAAACCTTGTATCGACAGAACTGGACAGCCTTGAAATGGAATTAAATAATGAGTAATCCGCTAACTAAAAATATTGTCCGCTTTATTATCCTGGTGATCATCCAGGTGTTTATATTGAACAATATCCGAATTAATGGATACATCAACCCATATTATTATGTTTTGTTTATCCTCTTGTTGCCTTTTGAAACTCCCGGCTGGCTTTTGTTGATCTCTTCCTTTTTTCTTGGGTTGGTCATCGATATTTTTTCACATACCCCGGGGATGAATACAGCGGCAGCAGTATTTATGGCATTTTGCCGCCCCGCTGTTATACGTTTGTTGTCCGGGTCAAAAATGATGGATCCCGGCCTTAAGCCGGGCATCAGGGATATGGGATTTCGTTGGTTCTTTCTTTATTCCTTATTCCTTGTTTTGTTGCACCATCTTGCTTTGTTTTATATCGAGGTTTTTCGCTTCAATGAGTTTTTTCAAACAATGTACCGTGTTCTTTTTAGTACCCTGGCCACGCTGATATTAATTATCCTGTTTGAATTCCTCTTTCTAAAAAAAGAAAGCCGGGAATAAAAAATCTTTGAAATTGATTATCCTCGGGGCAAGCCCCGAGGAATCATTTGATTGAATTTTGACCCCTGAACCCGTTACCGAAAAGAATCCTTTGAATCAATTATTTTTTTCTTTCCATTGTTGATTAAAGGATTTTCTGGCAAGTTGTGGAAGGTCTCTTCTTGGTCCCCAGCTTTTGCTTAAAATCTTTTTTAAAGCATAATTTCGAATGCCATAACCCCCTATATTCATATACTTTCTTTTCAGCATTATTTTTTTCATCCCCCACATGGCTTTCTTTTCACTACCCGGAGCAGATCCTTCTTTTACCCAGTCTTTCCTGTTAACAAGTAATAATTTATGAAGAGGGATTTTTACAGGACATACATCTGTACATTTTCCACATAATGAGGAAGCAAAGCTAAGATGGTGATAATCTTCTGTTCCATTCATATACGGACTAATCACAGAGCCAATGGGTCCGGTATAAATTGTATTATATGTATGTCCGCCAATATTCCTGTAAACAGGACAGGCATTCAGGCAGGCCCCGCATCGTATACATGATAATGCTATTCGCTGTCGTTCTTTTTTTAATACCTCCGTTCGTTTATTGTTCAGCAATATCACGTACATTTCTTCGGGTCCGTCAGTTTCATTTTTTCTTTTTGGCCCACTGATTATTGAATTATATACTGTAATGGCCTGCCCTGTTCCATATGAAGCAAGTAATGGCCAGAATAATTCCAGATCGATGATGGATGGAATCAGCTTTTCTATTCCGGCAACAACAATATGTATTTTGGGAAACGATACTGACATCATTCCGTTTCCTTCATTTTCTGAAAGAGCAATGGAGCCGGTATCGGCAATTAAAAAGTTACTGCCGGTAATCCCGATATCTGCAGAGGTGAATTCATTTCTGAGTTTATCCCTTACAAACGAAGTTATGTCTTCCGGTGTACTGTTTGCATCCAGATCAAACTGTTTATTAAACAGTTCTGCAATCTCTTCTTTTGATTTATGCATTACAGGAGTAACTATATGATAGGGTTTCTCTCCTGCAAGCTGTACAATATATTCACCCAGGTCTGTTTCTATCGAATTTATTCCTTCTTTCTCAAGAGCAGTGTTTATTTCGATTTCTTCAGTGGTCATTGATTTCGATTTCACTACCTTTTTCGCCTGGTGTTTATCGGCAATTTGAAGGATTTCCCTGACAGCTTCTGTTGCATTTTGTGCCCAGATGATCTTTCCTCTGTTTTTGATGAACTTTGACTCGAATTCGATGAGATAGTTCTCCAGTTCATTAATGACCTTATATTTAAGGAAGGCAGCCCTGGTTTTTGCAAGTTCAGTATTCTTAAACTGCAACATTCCCTTTTCTACAGATTCATTGTATCTGGAGATATTGAAATTTATGGTTTTCCTGTGTTCAGGATTAAAGGCTTTGATGTTTGCGTCTGCAATGAATTTTTTTTGGGTCTCCGACATGTTTTGGTTTGTCTTATAAAGTCCGAGAAATTTTTTCAACTCTCCTTTGATGTCTTCCTCCTTCAAACTCCGTATTCAGAAACTTTAATGCTATTTCCATGGCCAGTTCTTTACTTACAAATCGTCCGGGAAGAGATAAAATATTTGCGTTATTGTGTTGGCGGGCCAATTCAGCCTGTTCAACCGTCCAGCAAAGAGCAGCTCGTACATTTGAATATTTATTTGCTGTCATTTGTGCTCCATTTCCGCTTCCACATAATATGATACCACTTTTATATTCATCACCGTTAACAGCTTTTGCCAGCGGATGTATATAATCCGGATAATCCACGCTGTCAATAGAGGAGGTACCTAAATCCTTTACCTTATATCCCAGGCCTGTCAATTTATGTTTCAGATATTCTTTCGTCTCATATCCGCCATGATCACAGGCTATGGGAAGTATTTGTTGCTTATCAAACATTTTGCGACAATTTTACTACAAAGTTAGCTCGTTTTTATTTGTGTATTTAATATTTTATAAAACAATAACACTGAAGGCTGTAAAAAACTCAGTTTTAGTTTCACTAATCCCATCCCAAATACTCCTCTGTCCCGCCATGCCGGTACATCTCCCCTGAAAATCAGGGGAGCTTATTAGGAAACCTCGCGGAAAGCCACGAGGAATCATTTGATTGAAA
>JABMQZ010000243.1 GCA_013202965.1 Bacteroidota bacterium
GAAATGGCTTCAGGGGAAAACAGGTGCTGGAGGAAGTTCGTGCAGCATCTGAAAATGAAAACATATCCTATGAGCATGCTGATCTTTCTTCACTGAGCCAGGTAAAAGAACTTGCTGCTGTAATAAATGAAAAACATGGCCTGCTGGATGTCCTTATTAATAATGCAGGAGTTTTTATGCGTGCACAGACTTACTCTGAAGATGGCATTGAAATGACCTTTGCGGTAAATCACCTGGCTCATTTTGCTTTGAGCCTGCAATTACTTCCTTCTCTTATTAAAGCAAAACAGGGGAGGATCATTAGTGTGAGCTCTATTGCTCATACCAACGGTCCCCGGATTGATTTTACCGATCTTCAGGAAATAAACTCATATATAGATTATAGTGCCTACGCATTGTCAAAACTTGCAAATGTTATCTTTTCCAATGAACTTGCAGAAAGACTCAGGGGAACTCATATTACTTCCAACAGTTTGCATCCTGGTGTGATTTCCACCAAACTCCTTCAGTCCGGCTTCGGGATTTCCGGAAGCCCGGTAGAAGAAGGCTGCAAGACTTCAGTATTCCTGGCCTCAGATCGTTCTCTCGCTAAGACCAGTGGAAAGTATTTTTCCGGCAGTGCGGAAACTGATTCTTCGCCATTTTCATATGATCCCGGAACACGGAAGAATTTATGGTCAATGAGCGAAGAACTATGTGAAATTCATCTCAGCGATTTTATATAATTTTACCCTTTCCTTTTGCCAGGGTAAACCGATGGCTTTTTTTAAATCTTAATTCAAAATTCCATGAATGTTTCTATCAGACTGATCACCACTATTATTATAATAAGTGGTTTTTTTAATCTTGGCTTTTCGCAGGCCGAATCTGAAATTACAAGCGATGAGTTAAAACAGCATATTGGCTATCTGGCCTCCGATGATCTCAGGGGACGACTTCCAGGAACAAAAGGAGGACTGCTGGCTGCTGAATATATTGCAGGGGAGTATCGGAAAGCCGGTATGGAGTTACTTGCCGATGATGGTTTTCAGTATTTTGATGTTGTCACATCAGTGGAGGCAGGAGAAGGAATTTTTTTGAGAAACCATGATCTGGATGCAGAACTTTATGTGGATTTTATACCTATTTCTTTTTCCAAAAGCGGACAGCTTTCCGCTGGTGTTGCTTTTGCCGGATATGGCTTCCAGCTTGAGAATGATAGCCTGAGGTGGGATGATTATGCAGACCTTGATGTGGATGGCAAATGGGTGATCATCCTTCGTGGTGAGCCGGATGTGGAACATTCAAGCAATCCGTTCTCATCTCATGCCGGCATAAGGGCAAAGGTGCTAACGGCCAAAGACAATGGTGCAGGAGGGGTGCTTTTTGTCTCCGCTACGGGATTTGATGAGGAGGATCAGCTGATGAGGATGTTCTATGATAAAACAACTGCAGATGCCGGTGTGCCGGTATTACATATCAAGCGCTATATTGCTGATTCACTACTCGCAGCATCTTCATATACCATAGCGTCCCTTGAAGATATTATCGTTGACAATACATCTTCTTTTTCATTTGAATCGGAGGTGGTGCTGGATGGCTCATCAGAAGTGATCCATCAAAAAGTGCAAACCCAGAATGTTGTAGGCATGATTAAAGGCAGTGATGCCGTACTCAAGGATGAGATCATTGTGATCGGAGGGCATTATGATCATCTGGGTATGGGTGGCCGGGGCTCTGGTTCAAGGGAGCCGGATACATATGCCGTACACAATGGTGCAGACGATAATGCCTCAGGTGTGGCCGGGATCATTGAGCTTGCTGAAAAATTGTCTGCCGGCAATAATGAACTCAAAAGAAGTATTGTGTTTGTAGCTTTTGGTGCAGAGGAAATGGGTCTCCTGGGATCAAAATATTTTGTGAATAACCCGATCATCGATCTGGATAAAGTAGTTGCCATGTTTAATTTTGATATGATCGGCCGTCTGAACGATAAAAACTCAATTGCCATTGGAGGGACAGGTACTTCTGTTGAAGGCGAAGACTTATTGAATAAATACCTTGATGAATACGGGATGAAAGGTTCCTTTTCCCGGGAAGGCTTTGGACCGTCCGATCACGCATCATTTTATGCTGAAGATATAACGGTGTTCTTTATTTCTACCGGAGCCCATCAGGACTATCATACCCCACAGGATGATATAGAGTTTATCAATTTTGAAGGCGAGAAGAATGTCCTGGATTTTTCCTATGAACTCATAGTGGATGTGGCCAACAGGGCTGAAAGGCTTACCTACCAGGAGGCCGGTTCTAAAAGTCGAAAACAGGGATTCCGCTTCAAAGTAACTCTGGGTATTGTTCCGGATTTCACCAGTAGTGAGAATGATGGCCTTGGTGTTGGTGGTGTCAGTAACGGTGGCCCTGCTGATAAGGCAGGTATGCTTAAAGGAGATGTTATTGTAGCCATGGATGGCATGGAAGTGGCCAGTATCTACGATTATATGGCCCGCCTTAAAAAGTTCAAAGCCGGACAGATCATTACTGTCGACGTGATACGGGATGGCAAGAAAGTGGTGCTGCTGGTACAGCTATAAATATTGACGGAGAATGGTTTATTGTTTTCTCCTATCTTTGCGTCTTATTGCGTAGGTATGTTCGATTTTCTTAGTGCATCTTTCATTATGAAGTTTCTGAAGTTCGCTGCTGTTGGACTCTCAGGCTTGTTAATCGATTATGCCTTTACCTATCTTTTCAAGGAGATATTCAAAGTTCAGAAGTATCTTTCCAACTCCATCGGCTTTATCATTGCGGCCAGTTCCAATTATATTTTGAACCGGGTTTGGACCTTCGAAAGCAAGAATCCTGATATTCCACTCGAATACTCGGCATTCATTATTATCTCTATTATCGGCCTCGGACTGAATAATCTTATTCTTTGGCTGATAGTAAGTAAGTTTAAGATCAATTTTTACCTGGCGAAATTTTTTGCTATCTGTGTGGTTACTGTCTGGAATTTCCTGGCGAACTTATTAATAACATTTAACCCGGACTTTTAATCTAATAATTCCTCGTGGGCTTGCCCCTAGAATAATCAATATCAAAGATTTTTTTATTTTGCAGAAAAAAAAAGCCCTGCTGGAAGCAGAGCTTTGAGGTATCTTATTTATTTTCCTTCCTATTCAGCAAAAACTTCAAACTTCAGTTCAACAATTACATCTTTGTGGAGTCTGATTTTGGCAATGTATTCGCCAAGTTCCTTGATGGATTCTCCATCCACTTGAATGTTTTTTCTGTCGATATCGAAATTATGCTGCTCCTTGATCGCATTAAGGATTTGAATATCATTTACAGAGCCGAAGATCTTACCTGAAGTTCCGGCTTTGGCAGCGATTTTAATGCTGATGCTTTTCAGTGCTTTTGCCAGGGTTTCAGCTTCATTCAGGATTTTTTCTTCCTTATGGGCTTTTTGTTTCTTTACTTCGGCAAGCACCTTCTTGTTGGTTTCCGTTGCCAGCATGGCAAGTCCCTTAGGGATCAGGTAATTTCTCGCATAACCGTCTTTCACGGAGATGAGGTCGTTTTTGTATCCCAGGTTTTGTACGTCTTGTTTAAGAATAACTTCCATTTTTCTTTCCTCCTTATTTTAACAGGTCAGCTACATAAGGCATCAGTGAAAGATGGCGGGCGCGTTTAACAGCCTGCGATACTTTTTTCTGATACTTTGTTGAAGTTCCGGTGATCCTTCTGGGAAGAATCTTCCCCTGTTCATTAACGAATTTTAAAAGGAAGTTTGGATCTTTATAATCGATGTATTTGATGCCGCTTTTTTTGAAACGACAATACTTTTTCTTTTTGGTGTCGACTGCAATGGGAGTCAAATATTTTATATCACCACTGGATTGTGCCATTGTTTTTTGTTTTTAGGATTAATAACTGAATCAGGCTTTTTCGTCAACAAGCTTTTCTTCGGCAGCCTTTTTTCTTTTCTTCTCGTTATAAGCAATGGCGTGCTTATCCAGTTTCACAGTGAGGAAACGAAGAATACGCTCATCTCTTTTATACATCACTTCAAATTCCTGAAGCTCTTGTCCATCCATTTTGTATTCAAAAAGGTGATAGAAACCGGTTGATTTTTTCTGGATGGGATAGGCGAGTTTCCTCAAACCCCAGCTCTCGTCGAGAACAATATCAGCCTTTTTTGACTTGAGATGTTTTCGAAACTTATCAACCGCTTCCTTCATCTGATCTTCAGACAAAACGGGAGTCATAATGAAAACGGTTTCGTACTGGTTCATGTTTCTAATTAATTGATTGATTATTAATAAATAATCCGCTTTGTTAAAAACGGTGTGCAAAGGTAGGAAGATTTCCTTAATTAGCAAACATTACTGTATTAAATAATTATTACCGGATTCCTGATTTAGAATGCTGTAAAGGAAGTATCGAGTGCCGAGTTCCGAGTGCCTGGTTCCTATCTGGAGTGAATAGTGTTGATTTTAGAAGTGATGAATAAACAATCTTTAACCCACAATCGCACAGTCACACAGTCTCTGACTCTCTAACTCTCTGACTCTCTGACTCTCTGACTCTCTAACTCTCTAACTCTCTGACTCTCTGACCCTCTAACTCTCTGACTCTCAAAGTCTCAATCCTTATGCCCAAATCTTTCAATAATAGTTTTTTTAATCTTCTCCAGTGGGAAGATATCAGGGTTAAGAATATAGTTCATGCTGATGCCATCCATTAATGCTCCAAACAGGAAGGCCTCAGATTCCGGATCTTCCACGCCTTGTTTTTTGTAATATTCAACAAGGAGACCTAAAGTGCCTTCGATTATTTTATGGTATTTCTCTCGGACTATTTCAAAAACGAGTGGCTGCATCATAATACCGAAGTACAGTTTCCAATAGCTCAGGTTTTCTGCCAGTGCGTCAAATGATCTGTTCACAAAAAAGTCGAATTCATCAGTGGTAAGAACACCGTCATTATTGGGATCAAACAAATCTTCCATGATCTCAATGCCACTATCAATGATGGAAGATACCAGTTCTTCTTTGCTTTCAAAGTAGTTATACATCAGGCCTTTTGAAATACCTGCCTGCATGGCTATATTGCTGATGGATGTGCTATGATAACCTTCATTGGCAAATAGCTCAAGTGCTGCATCCATGATCTGTCTGCGCTTCTCTTCCCTTAACTTTTCAAATTGCTCCGGTGTTCTAGGCATTTTATTTTGATTGAACGGTCGGTCAAAGATAAAGTAAAAGAAATGGCAATGTCAAGTTTTTTTTATTTTTTTTGCTTAAAAGGCAAAAAAATAGTTTTGAGTGTTCCACCTACGCTAAAGCTTCAGTGGACGCGGTGGGTGTTGAGTAGATACTCGATACTCGATATTCGATGTTCGATCTTTCGACTTAAAACAGAATGTAAAACTCATCTGCATTGGAATTTATCATTAATTAACTAACTTTGAAGCAGAGAATGTACTATTAGCTTTTTATACAGGATAGTCTGAGTTTATTTAGTGGCAAACATAAAATAAATGTCATGCTTTGGAACATGAAAAATATATTGTGCCTTATTTTTCTGGCTCACTCAATTGGATTATTTGCTCAATCAAGGGAAGGGCTGATCATACTCGAAATAAAAAACTATGAATCAAAAGAGTCCAGGGGCCAGGTTGTGGAGAAGGGAGAATTTGTGAATGGGAAACCTCATGGAGAATGGACATATTACATGATTCACGACCCTAATATCATTTACTATAAAGGCTACTATGATAATGGCGAAAAAACCGGGGTATGGAATAATTATGCACTGCTCCCGCCAATGGGATATACCAATAATTCTGAATTAGTACGATCTGTTGAGAATTGGAAGGAAAATAAATTATTCCGTTTAAAAATGGGCCAAAACAATTTATTGATAACTATTGAGGACGGATTAGAAGAGCCATATATTTCAGAAATACGACGCCTTGACGAAGCCTTTGAGCATTCTTATCGCCGGACGCACGGCAAAACCTATACTCCGGAATTTGGAGAATCTGTAGAAAGCTTACTCTGCAGGTTTATTCCTATGATCAGGACTGAGTTATTGAAAAGCAATCAAAAGGCTGAATTTAAATTCTGGTCACTATATAATAAACTTAGATTGCATGAAATATATGATAGTGGCAAGGTAGTGAGACACCTGAGCCAGCAATGGGAAAAGGATGTTTTATTCAGCAAAGAGATTTATGCGTATGAAATATTAGAAGAAAGATATCTGTATATGAATGGAGATCCTGCAGATGTCATCGAGTATCGTTATTATCCAGGCGGTGACCTTGAATATATGAAGCATTATAAAAACGATACCATCCCAATAGGTAGGTGGATTGAATTCTATGCCAATGGCGAAAAGAAATTCCAGGGAACTTATGTAAATGGTAAAAGAGGGGGCAAATGGAAATTTTGGGATGAAGATGGAAACCTGGAAGCGATTAAATATAAGAATGGCAATCCACAATAATTCGCTTGCTATGTAAGCGATAAATATACATCACATCCACAATGCTGCCCAAGCTGTAAATTAAAGTGGTAATACGTAGTACTTTGTACTTAATACCCTAATTTTGCACATCATAATAAAAACCAATCTATGGCAATAGAAGAAGTAATCCTGGTAGATGAGCAGGATAATGAAGTTGGGACGATGGAAAAGATCGAAGCCCATAAAAAGGCATTGTTGCATAGGGCCTTTTCCATTTTTGTCTTCAATAATGCGGGGCAGATGATGCTTCAACAAAGAGCTTTGTCCAAATATCATTCACCCGGCTTATGGACCAATACCTGCTGCAGCCATCCCCGTCCGGGAGAAAGCCTTGAAAAGGCAACACAACGAAGGATTGTTGAGGAGATGGGCTTTCAATGTGAGATGAGAGAAGTATTCAGTTTTATTTATAAAGCAGCTTTTGACCATGGGCTAACAGAACATGAGCTGGATCATGTGTTTATGGGTATCTATAATGAAGATCCTGAAATCAATCCTGAAGAAGTTGCTGAATGGAAATGGATTCATATTGATGAATTACTTGCTGATGTAAAGGCTAATCCTGATAATTATACGATTTGGTTTAAGATCGCCCTAAAGGAGCTGGGAAATAAGGAATACCTGGGATAATACGGGACTGGCTGCTGTTCGTTGCTCGTTGCTCGGTGTTCGTTATTGCCTTAATTCTGATTTCTGCTATCTGATTTCTGATTTCTGATTTCTCCGCCTCCCATCATAGCTTCCATCGCTTTTTGAATTTCCTTTGGC
>JABMQZ010000244.1 GCA_013202965.1 Bacteroidota bacterium
GCCATGCTACCTTTGGCGATCTCATCCCCATTAAAAGTCACCTCATCAATGAACCAGAATTCATCATCCTTTGAGAATTTATTTCTGAGTTCGTTGAAAATATTTTCCCAAACTTCCTCTGTGACAAATCTTTCGTAGGCTTCCGGGTTTTCAATGTTAATTTCGGGCAGCAGGGAACCTTTCAGGTAGAGGAGAGGAGCCATTCTGTGAATATACTGAAGAATCTCTTCTTTACTGTAATCGTATGTCTTCTCAATGAACATGCAAAATTCATTTGAAACTGTAAGCAGTTCAATAATTTGCTTTTTCTGGTCTATTGGTTCCTGTTGGTCTGTCATAAGAATGAAGCGTATCTGTTTAACAATGCCTCATATATAAGCATTGATACAATAATGAAGCAAATTTCACAATAAAATTTTGATTTTGCCATTCGATTTCGTATTTTTATAGGAATGTCAATGTTATGGACCGTATAAAACTAAAAAAAGATCTCCTGCAATCCTGCATGAAAGGAATACAGGAGAGGGCCGATTCTCTGAGAGAAGTGATGGATGAGGCGCAGCAGAGCGCTAACGATTATGGTCAGCCAAAAGACCGTTACGATTCCTATCGGGCCCAATTATTAAGAAAGCGCGACATGTTCGGCCAGCAATTGTTGAAAATACTGGAACAGCAAAGCATCCTTGAAAAGCTGGATCCGGAAAAAACTTTTAAAACAGTAACTTTCGGCTCTCTCGTAATTACTGATACTCAGAAGATATTTGTTTCTGTCGGTATGGGAAAACAGGAATGCAGTGGCATGGAGGTTTATGTCATTTCACCGATTGTACCTTTTTTTAAATCCATGGAAGGCAAAAAGGTGGGGGACACCTTTGAGTTCCGTGGCCAAAAAATTACCATCCTGGATATTATATGAAACACTTCATACAAAAATTGGGTGGGGCAGATGTAAGTTGTTTCAGGGAATAAATAAACATATTTTCACAAAGTTTTATGAAGGAATTATTTAGTTTACAAATGTAATCCCGTTTGTAACAATACATCATATAAACAAGAATATCAATACATTGCAAGGATGTTACATAAAGGATATTTTTGAATAATATCATTACATAAAGTTACAATTGTAAATTACTAGGATATATTGATTTGAAATTATTCTATATAACACATATTCAGGTTATTATAAAGTTTATATAAAGTCCTACATTAAATAAATACCAAAAAGGGGAGTATAGCTGTATGCTTACAGATTGCATTGTAAATCATAGTGATACAAACGTACTAGAGTGTAAGCTTATTTGGTTACAATTGTAACATAATAATTTTACACATGTAAGCTGTATGTTTTGTACATTTGTAAATTATGTTTAATGAGATGTTAAAATTGTAAACCATGATTGACCGGATAGGAAGGATACTAAAAACGCAAAAAATAAGTGCTTCTATGTTTGCTGATGAGATCGGTGTTCAGAGATCAAGTGTTTCACATGTGATGTCAGGAAGAAATAAACCAAGCCTTGATTTTATCACCAGGATAGTCAATAGATATCCTGAGATAGATTCTGTATGGTTGCTGACAGGGAAGGGAGAAATGCTCCGTGAAATGAATGATGGGGATAAGCCAGACGATCTTGTTGAAAGACAAGAAGGAGTTGATGATATTGATTCATCATCATTTGATATGGCAGAGGGATGGAGCGGAAAGGAGAAAAAGTATGAAAATCAGCCCATTATAAAGGCTAAAAAAGGAAGAGGCCTTCGGTCTTCTGATGCAAAACAGGTCTCAAGAATAGTGATTTTCTATCCTGACGGGACTTTTGAAGAATATTTACCTGGCAAATGAATCTAAAATCTCTCAGTGGCTGAGAAGAAGAAACTACCTTCTATTTCAGCATTATCATCGCTATCGGAGCCATGTACGGCATTTTCACCCAGGGATGTACCATAAAGCTTTCTGATCGTACCTTCGGCAGCCTCTGCAGGATTAGTGGCACCTATGTAATTGCGCCATGATTCAACAGCATTATCCTTCACGAGGATTGCTGCTACGATAGGACCGGAGGACATAAACTCTGTAAGTTCTCCATAAAATGGCCTGTCTTTATGTACTGCGTAGAAGGCCCGGGCTTGTTCCAGAGTGAGTTGCGTGTATTTCATTGCATGGATTTTAAATCCACCTTCGTTTATTTTTGCCATTATAGGACCAATAAATCCTTTGCGCACCGCTGTAGGCTTGATCATTATCAGGGTTTTATTTCTACTCATATCAATTTATTTTTATTTATGATGTGCAAAAATAATCAATATCTTCTTTTCGTTAACTTAGCAAACATAAATTCACTTACTTTTGTGCCGTTTTTACATCTTAATACATCCTTATAATTGAAAATCAATAAACTATCGGAGCTTACTGCTTTTTTATCACGTGCAAGTGGAATTGTGATCACAACGCATAGCAATCCGGACGGTGATGCCATTGGTTCCTCACTTGCTCTTTATCATTATTTTAAGGAAGCGGGTAAAAAAGTAAGTCTCATCGTTCCAAATAAATATCCTGAATTTATTTCATGGCTGCCCGGCAATGGGGAGATCATTGTTTTTGAAGATGATCGCGAAAGGTCAAAATCAGTCTTTTCTGAAGCTGATATTATCTTTTGCCTGGATTATAATGCAATACACCGGTCTGGAAGCCTGAAAGATTCTATTGCTGCATCAGCCGCATTCAGGATTATGATCGACCATCATCCTGAACCGGAAATTGAAGAATTTGACTATGTTATTTCCACTACAGAAACCTCTTCAACCGCAGAGCTGATTTATGATTTTATAGTCAAAAGTACAGGAAATCAATTTATTAACAAGGATATTGCCACTTGTCTTTATGTTGGCATCATGACGGATACCGGATCCTTCAGTTTTGCCTGCAATCGCCCCGCCACTTTTTACGTTACGGCAAAATTATTGGAAACGGGTATAGATGGTGAATGGATCCACCGTAGGGTATATGACACATTCTCTGAAGACAAGTTGCGGCTGCTCGGATACTCCCTTAGTGAAAAGCTTGTTGTACACAGAGAGTTTGCCACTGCTTACATCGCTCTGTCAAAGGAAGAATTGAAGAAATTCAAATACCAGGTTGGTGATACGGAAGGAATTGTAAACTATGCCCTTTCCATTAAGGGAGTTAAGATGGCTGTCTTGCTTACGGAGAGAAATTCTAAGATCCGTTTGTCATTTCGTTCAAAAGGAGATTTTTCGGTAAATGAAATTGCCAGGAAGTATTTTCAGGGGGGCGGACATAGAAATGCTGCCGGGGGCGATTCATATGAAACGCTTGATAATACTATTAAAAAGCTTGAAGCTCTCTTGACTGATTATAAAGAGGACCTTCTCAAAACTGAAGAATAATGCCTTTTTTGATGAAAAGAAAAGCTTTCCAACTATTGTTATATATGGTTTTTGTTCTCTTTCTAACGAATTGTGAACATAAAAAGAGGCAGGAAGAGCAACTTAATCCAAATGATTATAAAGAGTCTTTGATGGAAGCAAACCGTCATGTGGTAAAGACTGAAACACAGCACATTGAGGATTATTTACGAAGACACAAATGGGATGTGAAGGAAACAGGAAGCGGGTTAAGGTATATGATTTACGAGGAAGGTAGCGGCCCACGGGCTGAAAAATGGAAAACAGCAGTGATCGAATATTCAGTCAGGCTGATCACCGGTGATCTTGTATATTCTTCGGAGAAAGATGGTTTGTTGTCATTTCTCCTTGGTAAGGGAGAGGTGATCAGCGGATTGGAAGAGGCGATTTTATTAATGAATGTTGGAGACGAAGCAAAATTTATTATACCTTCGCACCTCGCTTTCGGATTGGTAGGGGACGATCATTTGATTCCCGGCAAAGCGAGCTTGATATATGACGTTAAACTATTGGAAATTAAATAATCACATTAATTAAAACAACTGTAATGAATCATTTGAAAAATTTTGCGGCCCTTATGCTGGTCGCTCTTTTTATTGCCGCATGTAGTCTTGACGGCTACAAGAAAACCGACTCAGGGCTGGAATACAAATTTTACACCCAGAATGATGGAGAGAAGCCAAATGCAGGTGACTTTATCACTGTCGATATGTATTATGGTACAGACGACACCATTCTTTTTGACAGCAAGAACATTCCAAACGGATTAACATTCCCATTGGATTCATCTTATTTTGAAGGTGACCTTTTTGAAGGCATTATGATGATGAGCATTGGCGACAGTGCTTCTTTCAGGATGAGTGCTGATTCTTTCTTTCTCGTTATTGCAAGGGCTCCAAACCTGCCACCATTCGTTGAGCCGGGAAGTGCACTTACATTTGAGGTGAAGCTTAACAGTTTTCAAACCAAAGAAGAAAAGGATCTTGAAGACGCACTGGCATTGGAAGAAATGAGGCTGGATGCTGAAACCGCATATGCCGAATATCTTACAGCCAACAATATTACTACCAAGCCTCTTGAATCAGGACTTATCTTCATTGAGGAAAAGAATGGCAGGGGACCACATCCCAAGACTGATGACATGGTAAGTGTTAACCTCACAGTAAGCTTGATTGATGGTACCAAGATTTTCTCATCTGAAGATCGTGGCGAAGCTTTTGAATATAAATATGGTGAGAACTTTGATACCAAAGGCCTTGAAGAAGGTGTTGGTATGTTAAGAAAAGGTGCTAAAGCCAAACTCATTGTTCCTCAGCAGATCGCTTATGGCGCTGAGGCGAGAGGACAAATGATCCCACCGTTTTCAGCCATCGTTTATGACGTTGAACTCGTGAGCATGAGATCTAAAGATGCCTATGATAAAGAAAGGAAGGAAATGCAGGAACAACAGCAGGCTATTGAGGACCAGCGTAAAAACAGTGAAAAAGCAAAGCGGGATATTTATCTTCGTGAAAACAACATTACTGTCGAGCCTACTGCCACAGGTTTATACTATATTGAAACCGAAAAAGGCACAGGCCCTCTGGCCATGCCCGGAAATACAGTATATGTACATTATACAGGAAAATTACTTGATGGCACTGTATTCGATTCCTCAGTGGAACGTGGTGAACCTTTCAGCTTCAGGCTTGGTGTTGGCGCGGTGATCAAAGGCTGGGATGAAGCCATCGCCATGATGAATAAAGGTGGCAAAGCCACACTCATCATTCCGTCAGAGATTGCATATGGTACACGTGACAGCGGCTCCATTCCTCCATATTCGACATTGGTTTTTGATGTTGAACTGGTTGATATAGAAGAAGCAAAGTAGAGATATTCTAATTAAAAGAGCCCTTTGAATATACGATCAAAGGGCTTTTTTTTTGCACTACTAGCTTTTAACGATAAACCAGGGATTCAGCAGGTCTTCCTTGTTATACCTTAGCCTGTCCCCATTATCAGCTTCCACCACAGTACCACCTGCGGCTTCCACAATGGCCTGGCCTGCCGCGGTGTCCCATTCCATAGTTGGAGCAAATCGGGGATAAATATCAGCCCTGCCCTCTGCTACCATACAGAGTTTTAGTGAGCTGCCTTTGGAAATAAAATCCAATTCACCATGTGTTTCTTTTAGTTCTGCAATGAAAGATTCAGTTTCATTCGACATGTGTGAGCGACTGCATACGACAATGTATTGCTCTGATAGTATGCTTTCAGGGAGTTTGCTCCCATTTGCAAGAAAACTATCCAGGCTGCTTTTTTTAGCAATAATATGCTTAACAGCAGTGAATTTCCAGGCACCGCTGTCACCTATTCCAATATAAAGCTCATCAGTGACCGGAACATAAATTACACCACCAAGAGGAAAGCCATCTTCAATTAAGGCAATATTAACAGTAAACTCGCCATTTCTTTTCACAAACTCTTTGGTGCCATCCAGCGGATCAACCAGCCAGAATAGTTTCCAGTCCTTTCTTTCCAGGTATTCAATATCTTTGCCCTCTTCACTCAATAGCGGGATTTCTGTATCTTTCAGGACATCAGTGATCAGGGAATGCGCTTCCATATCGGCACGGGTAAGCGGACTGTTATCAGCTTTATTGCTGACAGAAAAATCCGTTTCATAGACCCTGAGTATGGCTTCACCTGCCTTAAGAGATGCCTGAATGGCATTCCACATCAATTTGTAAAGATCTTTCTTACTGATCATTCTTCTGATTATTTGTTTTTCATTTTCTCGAGTAATTCCTCCATGTCAATCATTTCATCTCTTAGCCTTGCCGCTTCAACAAAATCAAGGTCTTTAACAACCCGTTCAATCTCTTTCCTTGTCCTGATGATAGCCTTCCCAAGCTGATTTTCATCCATATACTTAATGACCGGGTCTGCGGCAATATCTGCACTTCCCTTTTCAATATATACACCTTTGTCTTTACGGAGGGCATCTGCCACTGCAGTCTGCTTCATAATAGATTCCACCGACTTCCGAATGCTAGTGGGAGTGATGTTATGCTCTTCATTATATTTCAGTTGCTTGTTTCTTCGCCTGCTGGTCTCATCCATGGTTTTTTGCATGGAATCGGTGATCTTATCAGCATACATGATCACTTTGCTTTTAAGGTTTCTGGCAGCCCTGCCGGCTGTTTGCGTCAGCGACCTTTCGGAACGCAGGAATCCTTCTTTGTCGGCATCGAGAATGGCCACCAGGGCTACCTCCGGCAGATCAAGTCCCTCACGCAAAAGATTCACGCCCACAAGGACATCAAATTCGCCCAGTCGCAGGCCACGCAATATTTCAACCCTGTCAAGCGTGTCAACTTCGGAATGAATGTAGCGGCATTTTATATTGAGCTTCATGAGGTATTTTGTGAGTTCTTCGGCCATGCGTTTTGTAAGGGTTGTTACCAGCACCCGGTCTCCTTGTTGTATTACTGTATCGATTTGATCCATGAGGTCATCAATCTGATTTGTGCTCGGCCTGACTTCTATTTCAGGATCCAGCAAGCCAGTGGGACGGATAAGCTGTTCAACAACTATCCCTTCGGCACGCTGCAGTTCATAATCTGCCGGTGTGGCACTTACATAGATCGTTTGCCCTGTGATCCGTTCAAACTCATTGAATTTTAATGGCCTGTTATCCATAGCTGAAGGCAGCCTGAAACCATATTCAACCAGCGTTTGCTTACGGGACCTGTCTCCTCCGTACATTGCTCTGATCTGTGGAATGCTTACATGGCTCTCATCAATGATCATAAGAAAATCATCAGGGAAATAATCAAGAAGGCAAAAAGGCCTGGATCCGGGTTCCCTGCCATCAAAATACCTTGAATAATTCTCAATCCCCGAGCAATATCCCAGTTCGCGCATCATCTCAATATCGTAGGAAACACGGTCTTCAAGTCTTTTAGCCTCCATCTTCTTGCCCGACTCCTTAAAATAGGCCACCTGACGGAACATATCATCCTGAATTTCAATCAGGGAATCTTTCATCTTATCCTGAGAAGTAATAAAGATATTGGCCGGGTATATGCTGGCACTGTCGAGTACATCCATCCCTTTGTTATTGACAGGGTCAAAAGTTTCAATGCTTTCGACCTCATCGCCAAAAAAGATGATCCTGAATGCAAAATCGGCATAAGCGGGATAGATATCCACTGTATCGCCCCGAACACGAAACTTCCCCCTGCTAAAATCACTTTCTGTTCTGGAGTACAGGCTGTTTACCAATTGGAATAGAAATTTATTTCTGCCGATCTTTTCTCCGGTTTTAATCCTGGTGACATTTCTTGTAAAGTCATCCGGATTACCTATCCCGTATATGCATGAAACAGATGAAACTACGATCACATCACGCTTGCCTGAAAGCAGACTTGAAGAAGTGCTGAGCCTAAGTTTGTCAATTTCCTCATTAATTGACAGGTCTTTTTCTATATAAGTGTTGGTAACTGGGATATATGCTTCAGGCTGATAATAATCATAGTAGGAAACAAAGTACTCAACGGCATTATCCGGGAAAAACTGTTTGAACTCACCATATAGCTGTGCGGCAAGGGTCTTATTGTGGCTAAGTACCAGCGCCGGCCGGTTTACCTCCTTCAGCATATTGGCAATGGTAAATGTTTTTCCTGAGCCTGTTACACCCAACAAAACCTGGGCCTGGTCCCCACGCTTTACACCCTCAACAAGTTGGTTGATGGCTTCCGGTTGATCTCCGGTAGGCTGGAAGTCGGAAATCAATTTTAATTTCATTTCCCGCAGTTTGTGCAAAAATAGGAAATCCGGTAGATTAGCATATTCAACTTAATTTCAAGTGCTTTTATCTTAATTAATCTCATCCCAAAACCTGTTTCATTATTATAGCGTCGCAACTCAAACCTCCTTTTTATTTTTATAGCACCTCAACCCCAACCTCCTTTTTATTTTTATAGCACCTCAACCCCAACCTCATATAAATATTTATACCACCACAACCCCAAACCCTTCTACTTAAGGAGAA
>JABMQZ010000025.1 GCA_013202965.1 Bacteroidota bacterium
CAATAATGATCCTTCTATTATTTTATTTATTTCTTGCCTTATTTGTCTCATCTCTGTGTTCAGTAATGGAATCTGTTTTGCTCTCAACACCTATATCTTTCCTGAATGTAAAAGAAGAAAGTGGTCATAAATCAGCAACAACTTTTATTAAATTAAAGAATAATATAGAAAAACCATTATCAGCAATACTTTCTTTGAATACAGTTGCACATACAATTGGAGCAGCAGGGGTTGGGGCACAAGCGACAAAGATGTTTGGTGAATTATATTTCGGTATTATTTCCGCCATCCTTACACTTTTAATATTAGTTTTTTCCGAAATAATTCCTAAGACGATTGGTGCCAGGTATTGGAGAAGATTGGCCCTGGTTTCCGGAATAATTATCAATGCAATGGTAATAATTACTTTTCCTTTAGTGATAATGACGGGTTACATAACAAAGCTATTCTCCAGGAATATAAATGAACTGTCTGTGAGTAGAGAAGAAATATCTGCGATGGCTAATATTGGAACAGAAGAAGGGGTTTTTGAGGAAAAAGAAAATAAGATTATTCAAAATTTGATTCGGCTTAGAAACTTAAAAGTTTCGGAGATAATGACGCCCAGAGTGGTTGTCACGGTAGCAGATGAAAACATGTCGTTAGAAGAATTTCTTTTAAAAAAGGAGTTTCTTTATTATTCACGCATTCCCATTTATGCAAAAAACAATGAAAATATTACCGGGTATGTTTTTCGCCAAACTGTATTTGAAAAACTTGCTGAAGAAAAAACTAATTTAAAACTTCTTGATATTTGCAGAGAAATTGTTGTTGTTCATGAATTTCAAACACTTTTGAGTGTCTGGGAAGTTCTGCTTGAAAAAAAAGAACATATCGCGCTTGTTGTTGACGAGTATGGTGGAATGGATGGAATAGTAACAATGGAAGATATAATTGAAGCCCTATTAGGTATAGAAATTGTAGATGAGAGAGATAAGATAATAGATATGCAACAGTATGCTCGTGAAAGATGGAATGAGCGAAAGGCTAAGTATAATATGCTTGATAATTCAGGAAAATAATTTTCCCCCAGTCCAAAGTCCCCCAGTCTCAAAGTCACATAGTCTCACAGTCCCAAAAACCCTTCCCAAAGTAACCATTCCCCTAAATAATAGTATAAGAACAAATATGTATACCGTTATCAGACAAAATGGGTAGTTTTCCTTTCTATAAACAGTTAGATGCGATGGACTGCGGTCCGAGTTGTTTGCGCATGATCGCAAAGCACCACGGGCGCAATTACAGTGTGCAAACGCTCAGGGAGAGAAGCCATATCACCCGTGAAGGAGTGTCGTTGCTGGGTACAAGTGATGCAGCAGAATCGATCGGCTTCAGAACGATGGGTGTAAAGATAGGCCTGGATAAGCTTGCCAAAGAGTCTCCGCTTCCATGTATCGCCCACTGGAAACAGAACCATTTTGTGGTCATATACAAGATCACTAAAAAGCAGGTATATGTTGCAGACCCGGCACATGGACTGATAAAATACAGCAGGGAGGAATTTTTGGCACAATGGGCCAGCACCAAAACAGATGGTGAAGCCCAGGGCATATGCCTGCTCCTGGAACCGACACCTGATTTTTACAATCAGGAGGGAGAAGTCAGAAACAAAAAAACATTCCGCTTCCTGTTCTCTTATCTAAAACCTTACGGAAAGTTTATCACCCAACTTATACTTGGGATGATACTCGGTGCCTTGCTACAGCTCATATTTCCTTTCCTGACACAGGCCATCGTCGATATCGGGATTTCCAACCAGGACCTGGGTTTTATCACACTTATCCTGATCGCCCAACTGGTGCTTTTTATCAGCCAGGCATCAGTGGAATTTATCAGAAGCTGGATATTGCTGCATATCAGTACAAGGGTCAATATCTCCCTGATCTCCGACTTTCTGATCAAGCTGATGAAACTGCCCATCGGCTTTTTCGACAGCAAAATGATCGGAGACCTGATGCAGCGGATCGGAGATCATACGCGTATTGAAAATTTCCTCACAGTTTCTTCCCTGAGCATACTGTTCTCAGTGGTAACACTGGTAATCTTCAGTGTCGTACTGGCTGTGTACAGCGTTAAGATACTGTTGATATTCCTTATCGGGAGCGGATTATATATTCTCTGGGTATTGCTGTTCATGAAGAAACGCCGTACCGTGGATTATAAACGTTTTGCGCAGATGGCTGATAACCAGAGTAACCTCATCCAGCTTATCACCGGGATGCAGGAGATCAAGCTCAATAATTGTGAAAAGCAAAAGCGCTGGGACTGGGAGAAGATCCAGGCGAAGCTGTTCAAGGTGAATATAAAAGGCCTGGCCCTGAACCAATATCAGCAGGCGGGTGCGGTATTTTTCAATCAAACAAAAAATATTCTGATCATCTTCGTAGCGGCCGAGGCGGTTGTCAAAGGTGAGATGACCCTGGGTATGATGATGGCAGTACAATATATCATCGGACAACTAAACAGCCCCATTGACCAGATGATCACATTTTTCCGCTCTGCTCAGGATGCCAAGATCAGCCTGGAAAGGCTGGGAGAGATCCACCAGAGTGATGACGAAGAGAACCCTGAAGAACCTAAGGTCTCATCACTCCCTGCCAGGAAAAGCATCACACTCAGAGATCTTACTTTTCGATATTCGGGGCCACATACTGATCCTGTATTGAAAAACCTTTCTTTCGAAATCCCGGAAAATAAGATGACTGCCATTGTCGGTGCCAGCGGGAGCGGGAAAACAACACTGGTAAAATTGCTTTTGGGATTTTATCCTCCCGACAGCGGTGAAATAAAGATCGGCGAACTCAACATCAAGAACATTAACGGAAGCTTCTGGAGACAGCAATGTGGCGCAGTGATGCAGGATGGCTTTATATTTTCCGATACCATTGCAAGGAACATCTCCATAAGCGATGAGTACATCGACCGTGATAAGCTGATGCATGCAGTGAACATTGCCAACATCCAGGATTTTATTGAATCATTGCCATTGTCCTATAACACGAAGATCGGACAGGAAGGTGTGGGACTCAGCCAGGGGCAGAAGCAACGTATTCTGATCGCCAGGGCAGTTTATAAGAATCCTGAATTCCTGTTTTTTGACGAGGCCACCAATGCACTGGATGCAAACAATGAAAAGGTGATCATGGAAAAACTCGATAAGTTTTTCGAAGGCAAAACTGCAGTGGTTGTTGCACATCGCCTGAGTACCGTAACCAAAGCTGACCAGATCGTCGTCCTGGATAATGGTGAACTTGTTGAAAAGGGTACGCATAAAGAACTGACAAAACTAAAAGGGACATATTATAATCTGGTAAAAGATCAGCTTGAACTGGGTAGTTAAAGCGTAGTAGCTATGACAAAAGAAAGCAGGAAAGAGAAAATAGAATTTCGCAGTGAACCAGTGCAGGAGATCCTGGGCATGGTCCCTTCCTGGATCATCCGTTGGGGAACAAGCCTGTTTTTTGTTATAATTGTTCTGCTGCTGGCAGGAAGCTGGTTCTTTCAATACCCCGAAGTAGTCCCTAACCTCGATATCGAAGTGGTGACCACCCAGCCTCCCGCTTATGTGATTGCACGCTCAAGCGGAAAGATAGAAAGCTTTTTTATCGACGATACACAAGAGGTAAGGGCAGGGGACAGCCTTGCGGTGATCGAAAACCCTGCGCGCTATGATGATATGTTTCTGCTCGGATCTGAATTGCGCAGGTTCAGGCCATTGCTGGATGCCAATGAACTTGAAGAGATCACCGGTTTTAATTTTAGGAATAACCTGGAATTAGGAGATGTTCAATCAGAATATGCTGATTTCCTGAAAGATTTCCGGGACCTTAAGAATTTTTTGGAACTGGATTATTATGAGCGGAAAATTGAAGCCATTGAACAGCAAATCAGTGATTATAATCTTTATTATAATTACATGTACACGCAAAAGCAGACATTGGAGCAGGACCTTGAACTGGAGAATAAAGATTATCAGCGTTACGAAACCCTTTACGACAGCAGTGCCATTTCACAGTCAGACCTGGAAAATTCAAAAAGCGAATTATTGCAAAAACAACATGCATTTGAAGGTGCACGGACCAATCTTGCCAGTACGCAGATCAGGATTGATGAGCTTCAGGGAGAGATCCTTGACCTTCGGCTTCAGTATGAAAAAGAGAAAAGCGATCTTCAGTTGTTCATGCATAAATCCTTTAATAATCTCAGTGGGGCCATAAAGACCTGGAACCAGGATTTCCTGATCGTAGCCCCGATCGATGGTACGGTAAGCTTTAATAAATTCTGGACCACGAATCAAAATATTACGGTGGGGGAAAAGATCCTCAGCATCGTGCCTGCCGATTCATTAAATATCATTGGCAAGCTCACCATGCCTGTGTATCGCTCAGGAAAGGTCAAGATTGGACAAAGGGTGAATATCCGTTTTGAAAATTATCCCTATATGGAATTTGGCATGGTTACGGGATATGTGGAAAACATATCCATCGTCCCGGCAAATAATACTTATGCCGTTGATGTATCTTTTCCTGATGGCTTAAGAAGTAATTATCAGATCGATCTCGTTTTTACGCAGAAGATGAAGGGAAAAGCAGAGATCATCACCCAGGATATCCGCCTGCTCACACGTATTATCAGGCCTTTGCGCTCGCTGATCCAGAACCGTTCTATGCGAACGATAGAAGAATTTAATTAATTTATTTTCATGCAGGACCTTAATCTCCCCCCATACAATTTCAGGATCAACAAGGAAGACGGGCAATTCCGTATTTTTGACGAGATCAGAAAAAAGTATGTGGCACTCACTCCTGAGGAATGGGTACGACAGCATTTTATCATGTATATGGTGAATGACAAGCAGGTACCTGCCGGACTCATAGTTTTGGAAAAGAAACTGATCCTGCACACCATGACACGCCGCCCTGACATCCTGATCCACGACCGACAGGGGAACCCCTTGATGATCATAGAGTGTAAAGCACCGGAGGTGAAGATAAGCCAGGATACTTTTGACCAGGTCGCCAGGTATAATTCAGTCATCAGGGTGCCTTACCTTGTCGTAACAAATGGCTTGCAGCACTACTGTTGCCTGATGGACTATGGCGGACAGACCTATAAATACCTGGAGGATATCCCCGATTATAAGACGATGTGCGGCGAATCCTGATGTCGTCATTAATGCTTCCCCGATATTCCTATATATCTTTCACCAGCTCCAAAAACTTTTTATAAGGGATGGCCGGAAGGCTCTCCGCCTGAAATGCCCCGTTTGCCCGGCTGATCATGGAAACTTTGGCTGCACTCTCAACATCCGGAGCTTCATAAATGTCAAGAAAGTCGTATTGCCCCAGCAGCGCATAATGCGAAATGAACTTTACTTCCGGGCATTTTTCCTTAACTTTTTCCAGCCAGATTCCGCCAATGGCTGAGCGGTCTTTCATCTGTTGTGTCAATTCTGGCGTCAATTTTGTAAGTAGAATGTAAGTTTGCATAATGATAGAATTTATTTTTCAACCCCTTAAGATACTATAATTCGAGGTGTAAGTCAATGGCTGAGTATAGATTTCTTATTAAATATTTAGCCATATAAATCCTTGGTTTGAATTTTTTTATAACTTTGCGTGTATTCAAAAACCTCTCCAAATGAAAAGAAAAATTATTCAGGTCGTCCTCCTTCTTGTTATTCTTGTCCTTGCATACCTTGTATACGACAGCATCAATAAACCCTTGAACTTTAATGCTAAAAAAGTTGAAAAAGAAGCTAAAGTCATCCAGGATTTAAAAGATATCAGAAGCGGCCAGTTGATCTTTAAGAAGATGCATAATGAATATGCAGCCAACCTTGATACATTGCTGCAGTTTCTGCGGGAAGGGCAAATTCCCATTGTAAAGAAAATTCCTGATCCGGATGATACGACTTTTACCCGCACCATTAATGATACACTGGGCTATATCAGTGTCGCCGACTCACTCTATGGAAGAAGGCTGCATTTTATTCTTGACTCACTCCCCTATATCCCGATATCAGGAGTGATGTATAGCATAGATGCTGGTGAGGTAGAAAAAGGAGGTTTGAAAGTGAATGTGTTTGAAGCTTCTGCTCATTATAGCGATATTCTGAAGGGCCTTGATAATCAGCTCATCATAAACCTGATCAAGTCCAGGAATGATATTGAAAAATACCCGGGACTGAAGGTGGGCTCCATGGAGGAACCTTCTACTGACGGAAACTGGGAGTAACTATTTAGCCACCACTTATGGCTGAAATATTCAAAGCAATACACAGCTACTCTGATCCGGGATTAGATAAACAAAAATATTATGAATACGATCTGTTCATCCGTATGAATGCGGATGGCTTTTCGTTTTGTATTCTCGATACAAATACAAATAAATACCTTCACCTTGAATCTTTCGATCTGATGGAGGCCGGTGCGAGAAGGCCGGTTCCCGGTGAGGGGACAAATACTGATCCTTCCGCCCTGATCAGATTGCTTGAAGAAAATATGAACTGGCTGAGCAGCTCTTTCAACAATACCCGTATAATCTACGATGAAGGCAGGTCAACACTTGTGCCTGAAGCATTGTTCGACAAAAAGGAGGAAGAAACTGTTTATGCCTTCAATGTGGCAAGGGAGTCGAAGCATCACCAGGTTTTACACCATGATCATATCAAAACTGCGAATGCTTTTTCTGTCTACGGCATCCCTTCCCGTATCGATGATCTTATTGCCAAAAAGTTTCCCGAAGCATTAGTTTTTCACTACTCCACTGCTTTCATCCAGAGCCTGTTCCTGAAGTATATGAACCAGGACACTGAGAACGTTCTGTTTGTGAATACCGCTGCTTCACGTCTTGACCTTCTCCGGATCACTGCTAATAAACTGAATTATTATAATTCCTTTACCTATCATACGGCCGAAGATTTTATGTATTACCTGATCTTTGTTGTCGAACAACTGAAACTGAATCCCGAGAATATTGAATTGATCATGACGGGTGAGCTGGATAAACATTCTTTGCTTTCTGATCTCGTACATAAGTATATCCGGAACATTCGCTTCGCCGATCGCAATGCGGATTTCAGATATAGTTTTGTGTTTGACCAATTGCCCGGACATTATTATTATAACCTTTTGAATGCCGCATTGTGCGAATAATAGGCGGATTGCATAAAGGGAGAAGGATCATTGCCCCGGGAAATCTTCCGGTGCGTCCCACCACCGATATGGCCAAGGAAGCCCTTTTCAATGTCCTGAACAACCATTACGATTTTGAAGGCCTGAAGGTCCTGGATCTTTTTGCCGGCATTGGAAGCATATCTTACGAATTTGCTTCCAGGGGTGCCGCGGAAGTGCATAGCATTGAGATGAACCCGCGCTGCATACATTTTATTACTGACATTTCCCGGAAACTGGAAATGAAAAACCTGTTTGTGATCAGAGCCAATGTATTCACCTACCTTAAGCGCAGCGGGAAAAAATTTGATATCATTTTTGCTGACCCCCCTTACGACCTGGAAGGGATTGAGACTATTCCGGATCTGGTCTTTGAAAACGATCTCCTTGATAAAGATGGCTGGCTGATCATGGAACATCCTGCCAGTATTGACTTTTCAAAACACTTAAACCTTGATCAGCATCGCAATTACGGGAAAGTAAATTTCAGCATGTTTTCTGTTCATTAAGACCTAACAGCTCCCTGGACCTGTGAGGTCTTGTTAAAAAAAACCGCCCTGAGAATACAGAGCGGCTGGTTTATGATTTTTTTTAAGAGTGGATCAATATTCGTCTTCGTGAAAAAAGAAATCTTCCTTGGTAGGATAATCCGGCCAGATATCCTCAATGCTTTCATAGGCTTCTCCTTCATCTTCGATCTCGCGGAGATTTTCAAGAACCTCCTGTGGGGCGCCCGACCTGATGCCGAAATCAATCAATTCGTCTTTTGTGGCCGGCCATGGGGCATCCTCCAGTTTTGAAGCTAATTCCAGTGTCCAATACATATGAAATGATAAGGTTTAATTTTTTGCAAAAATAATCGATTTTTAACAAAAGTCAAGTACTTTTTTATTTATTGCAGAAAAGTCTTAAACCCTCGGCTCCCACTGTGTTTCCGGTGCGTCATAATCTTTTGCAAGTTTTCGGGCAAGCACAAAAAGATAATCAGACAGGCGATTCAGGTATTTGATATTCAATTGATTTACCGGATGATCTTCCGATAATTGAATGGTAATTCTTTCTGCCCTGCGACAAACACATCTTGCCACATGGCAATATGAAACAAGAATATGCCCACCGGGAAGAAGAAAAGAAGATAAAGGAGTAAGTTCTTCATTCATCTGGTCGATGGCAAGTTCGAGGGCTTGAATATCAGATTCGCATACTTTTGGCAGGGGCTTGCTGAGCTTAGCTTCCGGGTCATGCGCAAGTTGGGATTCTATAGTGAACAGACGATCCTGTATCTCCAGAAGGAGGAGGCTCAGCTCAGCAGAAATATTGTGGCCACGGATCAGGCCGATAAATGAATTCAGTTCATCAACAGTTCCATAAGCTTCAATGCGGGGATGGTATTTTGGAACACGTGTGCCTCCAATCAGGGAGGTTTCACCCTTGTCACCTGTTTTGGTATATATCTTCCACTCCTCAGACATATTCCTTATTTAACATAGTTATTCTCCTTATAATAACTGATGGTGCGAATTTCCTGATTCTTCTCATCTGAGGAAATATTACCGTCGATGAGCCTGATAATGCGGTGAGCATGCTTGGCAATATCTTCCTCATGTGTAACCACGATGATGGTATTTCCTGCCTTGTGGATCCTTTCGAGTAAGCCCATGATCTCAATGGAAGTTTTGGAGTCCAGGTTACCGGTCGGCTCATCAGCAAGGATAATTGATGGGTGGTTGACCAGAGCGCGTGCCACGGCCACCCTTTGCCTTTGTCCGCCCGACAATTCATTGGGTTTATGAGTGATCCTGTCGGATAATTGAACATCTTCCAGAACTTCTTTGGCACGTTCAATCCTTTTGACTTTGCTCATACCGGCATATATCAATGGCAGCGTAACGTTTTCCAATGCTGTTGAACGGGGCAGAAGGTTGAAGGTTTGAAAAATAAAACCTATTTCCTTGTTCCTGATCTCTGCAAGCTGATTATCGTTCAACTTGCTGACATCTTTGTCATTGAGAAAGTAGTTTCCTCCTGTAGGCGTGTCAAGGCATCCGAGAATATTCATCAGCGTGGACTTACCTGAACCTGATGGCCCCATGAGGGCTACAAATTCATTTTTCTCAATGCTTAGGGAAATAGATCTGATGGCCTTCACGGTTTCTGTTCCAACAACGAAGTGCCTGGCAATTTCATTTAATCTGATAATATCCTGACTCATGCGTAGATGCTTTTTTTACAAATGTAATAAATAATGACGGGTTCTGTTGGTTTGATATTGTAAGTTTTGTTTGGTTTATTCTTTGGGGTTCCGGGTACCAGATTCCGGGTGCCGGGATGAACGTACAAACTCCAGGCTTCAAATAATTTAAAATTTAACCCTCAAAATTTAAAATTTCAGTACGTGATTCTCTTTAGCAATATCTTTCCTGAAAAGCAGAATGCCTGCCTTAAACAGGTCAATGGAGACTGTAACATCAGGGTGTTGCCGGATGCTATTCCATGCTTGCAGCATTCCCTTCGACCAGTGAATGTCATCGATAAACACAATGCTTTCAGCATGCAGCTTGGGTAAGATACTCATAAAGTAATTCGTGGTAGGCTCTTTCCTGTGATTTCCGTCAATCAGTACAAAATCCAATCGATCAAATTTCGACAGGGTTTTGCTGAGTGAGTTGTTGAAATTACCCAATACCATATCAATGTTATCCAGCTTAAATTTATTGAAATTTCCCCTTGCTTTTTCACCTATAACAGCACAGCCTTCCATGGTCACGATCTTACTTTCAGGTGCCGCCATTGCCATATACATAGTGCTAATGCCCATGGCTGTTCCCATTTCCAGTATGGTTTCAGCTTTCGCCACTTTCACCAGACGATAAAGCAATCTGGCATCTTTTGGCCTGATAGAAGAATGATGGGTGATGGTTTTTACCTGTCTGAATCTGGTTTTGTATGCATTTCCGGAAGAATATACTCCGAAATCAGTGGTTTCAAGCAGACTCCGCTGCCGTAAAAGTATGGAGCGCTGCTCTTCAATTTTCTTGAAATCCGGATGACTGCTGTTATTTAGTATGATATCGGTGTAAAGCCGATAAACAAAGGGCGAATGCACTTTGAATTTTGTTCTGGACAGTATCCTGTATTTCAGGTATTGCCCGGTCATCCATAATTTTCGGTTCATCTTTTTAATTAAATGCCAGTTTGCTGAAATAAAATACCGTTCGTTTGCCCCCGGAAATTCTGTTATTCCTGATTTTCTGGTAACCATAGCAAATAAAATAATTAGCATACCAGTGTATCATTTTGCTGCCGAAGTCTTCCATGAGCTTATCACCTTTATACTTACTTTCCAGGCTGATATTCTGCAATGAACCGACCGGGTTTTCTCCTCCAATGATCTTATAGTTAATTCTGTTTTCATTACTGTAGAACAAAGCCAGTTCATCATTGTTTACGTATGTGCTCACATATTTATTAAGCTTGAAAGTGAGGATGTTGAGGATCTCTATACCGTTGTCCCATAACAGTTCCCCCTCCGGGGAGAAGGAAGCCGCAATGCCGGAAATGTATTTATAACCATCAAAAACAGTGTATGATTGAGGTATCGCCCGGCCATAATAATCGTAATACATGCTTGTAACAGTCCTGTACTCCGGGTAAAAAGCTTCAGCTAAGAGAACATATTCATTTCCGAATCTGATCACATCATGAAGCAGCAGGTCGTAGTCAAGTGAATATTCCTCTCCTTTATTCTTTTGTTTTTCAGCTTTTCTACGCAGATTGGCTATTGTTTTGCTACTCAGTGATCTGTACATTTCTTCAAATTCCAGAAAATTATAGTAATGAATAAATAATTCCTTCCCCTCAATGAACAGGGATACAAAAAACCCTGCAGACTCAGGCCCGGTCTTTTCTTTGTTTCCGTCAATTTTGGATGCTGTATTATGATAGGTTCCCAGTATTAATAATGTATCTCCCCTCGAATCCGCGATGCGTGCAGTATTAAGCACTTTATTAGCTATTGCAGGATTGACCCTGATCGTCTTTTTTATTTGGCCATGCATATCAAATTGCAGGATGAGGATGGCATTTTGTTTCTTGCTGAGGTAATTTTCCACGATAACAAATATCTCATTGCTGTCCTCATCCTTAGAGATATCCTGGATCAGGTTCAAACCTTCCATTTCCGGTTTTTTAGTATGCAGGGAGCCATTCCGAAGGTCGATGAAAACAATGATTGGCTCAAAACGATTGTTATTCAACGCAATTATAGCCTGGTTTTCGATGATGTCAAAATATACAGGCATAGATTTTTCCGGCACATGTCCATTAATTATTGAAAAATAATTCAGGCCGTAGTCCACCCTTAATATCTGGAGATTATTGACTGATTTAGCCTTGCCGGCATCAATGAATAACAGGTATGTATAATGATCATCGCTGGCGGATCCAAGAAATTTAACTCCATCAATAAGCGTGGTATCTGCCAGCCATTGTTGCTGCAGATGTTTGTCGTAGTGTGCAAAATTCCACACCCGGGTATCAAGGCTATTTCCTTTTTTTTCACTTTCAAAAAATACCAGCAAACCGTTTTTACCACATGGGACAAGATTATAATCTTCCATGTCGAGATTGGCATTCAATTCCACCCTGACAGGATACTGTTGCTGTGCTAGGGCATGTATGGACAGACAGCTGCCAATAAACAGAATAAATATGTTTCTAAAAAAAGGCTTCATGTTTGTTTGTGCGTATTGCCCGGCACAATATTAACATTTTTTTCGCGGAAATATTTGATACAGAAATAAAAAGGACTCCAGCAAATATTGTGCATGGAGTCCTTTTTTCAGATTATGATCGGCTTATTATTTCTCAACTACTAATTTCCTGATGGCTGTATTTCCGTTTCCATCTGTGAAATGCAAAAGGTAAATGCCTCCATTGATATTTGCGATATCTATGCTGCCTTCTCCTGTAAAACTATATTCTTCCAGAACTTTTGTTCCGAGGATGGAATAGATATTGACAGACAGAGGATAATTTTTATCACTCTGTATGAAGATCTTGTCTGATGCAGGGTTGGGATAGATGTTAACATTTGCTTCAATCGTATTCTTTTCGCCAATACCAAGGATCTCAGCACCTGTGATCATGATCTCATCTACTTCCCATGTGGCAGACTCTGAGTTGGTAGAGGTGAATTTAAAACCAATATATACATTTTCTCCATCAACAATAGAAACGTTGATTTCTCCTGAGGGTGTCCAGTCAAATGAGCCGGGTGATTGTATATATTCCAGATCAATCCATGTAGCAGTTGTAGGGTCTGAGCCATCATAGTCATTTGATATTTTGACTTCCATGTCCGGGCCGGTATAACTCATTGCCGTTTGGAAAGAGAGCAGCTCGGCGTCGTATCCATCAAAATTCATGGCCGGTGAGATCAACCAGTCTTCATTTTCATTGGTTTGGCCGGCATAGCCACTCATTTTTGCACATGGAGTGCCTCCAACGCCATGAATATCATCAATTTCCCATTCCTCTGCACCGGTAACATTCACGCGCTGCCAGTTTCCCCAGCCCTGATCGAAATTTTCCGCTTCGATAACATCCAGGTCATCAGTGGTGGCAGTTGTGGCAGGGGCTGTCCCGTCATTTTTGTAGTCGATATCGGTCCCACCATTGGTGTAAGGATAGATTTTGAAGTAGTACGGGGTATTTCCTGCAAGATTGCCAAAGCTACACATCTCAATGCCATAGGCTATGTTGAGGGCACCGGAACCATCTGAAAGATCAATGTCATCCTCTACTGCGGTGCCATCAGTGGGGGCTGTAATATTATCTTCGGTGCTGGCCAGGATAAGATATGCGTTTGGAAGTTGATCACCTGTTGCATCAGTCCAGTCAAGGTTAATGGTAATACCGGAAGCCACTGCCGTGAAATCTGCCGGATAATTTGTCGGTTCCGGAGAAATACCAGCAGCAACTACACTAAAATCATCATAATAAACCACTCCGCCTGTAACGCTATTCTCATGATAAACCCGCACTTCAAACCTGAATCCGTCAGCATTGGCCGGAGCGGTCAATGAGACTGAAAAATGTTGCCAGTCAGGATTGTTGGAAGAATAAACGCTTGGACGCAGTTCTGCGCCATTAGGATCCAGTGTGGTGGTGCCTTGCAGCCAGTATGACCATATCCGGGTTTTTGCATCCGTAACATTGTCGAGGAAATAATAGCTGATGGTATAATTGGCGCCACCGACAATTCCACTTACGTTTTGCTGAAGATCCTTTGTTCCATCACTGGAGGACGTGTGGCCGGCAGAATAAGTTCCGCTATGTACGGTGGTTTCCTGGCTGATGTTTTCTGCCTTGTCCCAGTCCGTGGGGTTTGCAGGATCATCCCATAATTCAAGATCACCATTCACAACGAGGTTTTGGGCATGTATTCCCACAGGGATGGCAATAAGAGCTGCCAGCATAATAAGAAGGTAAATATTTTTCATAATGTTTTTATTTTAAAATTATTGATTTATATCATAGAAGATTAAAGATAGAAAGGGCATAAGGGGCTTTCTGTGAGAGGCCCCTTATGAACCCTGCAATATTATTTATTTTATGATCAGCTTAGCGGTCTTAACCCGGCGGCTTTCAGTAAGATATCTAACAAAGTAAATACCTGAATCCAGGTTCTCAAGATTGATCATTTCACTGCCTTGCTGTATCCTGTTTTCCTGGATCATTTGTCCGGTCAGGGTATAGATGCTTAAGATGATCTCTTCGCCTGAGGTGTTTTCGATGTTCAGTATCCCGCTTGTCGGGTTGGGATAGATCCTGATCATATCATCACTTAGTATTTCACTGATGCCTATGGGATGCACGTCGATATAATCTGTTTTCAGCATGGTGTCATCGCCGTAATCATTTGAAACGGTCAATTGAACATCATAAACACCCACAACAGCATAAACAATGGGTTCAGGTGTCTGAAGCATGGAAGTTGCCGGTGTGCCGCTCTCAAATTCCCATGCCCAGCCAGTGACGGTTCCTGTTGAAAGGTCGGTAAAAATGACTTCCTGTCCAACGGCCGGGTTTGTGGCATCAGCCTCAAAGTTTGCTACCGGGGCAAAATCAACGGATATGTAACTCATTTGTGTAAGACTTGAAATCAAGCCATAGTCATTCTCAACTTCCAGAGTTACATCATAGCTGCCCTGTGCATCGTAAAGAATGCCTGCCGGGTTTTGCTCATTTGATGTTCCCGGTGTTCCGCCTTCGAATGTCCAGGTCCATGAAACCATAGTTCCTCCGCTTGAAAGATCAGTAAAATCAGTTGTGCCACCAACAAGCACAGTAACATCAGATGCCTCGAAGTTGGCAGTTGGCGGAATAAGTGCACATCCTGCAAGTGGTGTGGCCCAAATGGTGTCACCATTGGTGTTAATGGCTGCAAATTCAGTGGATGCTGCCCAGCTTTCTGCCAATCCATTGTCAAGGCTCGGATCACAAAGTGTTAAGGAAGGCCCAAAGCCATCCGCCAGTGTATCCCATGGCAGTATATCGTCATATCTCACGGAATCAACAAAAATGCCATTATTATCAAGCAAAAGAATGAGTTCACCTGAATTGCTCAAAGCCCCGCTCCATTCATAAGCGAGTGTGCCGAAAGTGTTCATCATAGCAATGGAGTCAACGGCAACAAGCATAAATTCTGCAGGATTTAATGTAATGGCAGGAAAGGTCCAGCTTACACCATTGGTGAATTCAAAGTCTGTCAGGTCAACAGGATCTGCGCCATTATTATAAAGCTCTATAAATTCCAGTGAGTCCGTACCACTTTCGGGCGGGTTGTACATGATCTCAGTGATCACGATCTCCGGCTGAATATATGGTTCTACAATGGAAAAAGTGTTCATGCTTTCCCCTACAGGGTCGCCGGAAAGATCAGATATCCGGATGATGTAATCATCACCGGTGGCCTGTCCGCTCATGATGTTCCATGTCCATATATTGAGGGATGATGCGATATTGGAAACCAGCAGTTGCGGTGTCCAGGTATTGGTGTCAATAAGTTCTATCTTAATATTGCCTGCATAAACAACGGTATTCCAGGTAATATCATGTGTAGAGCCCTGTTCCCATGATTCGCCACCCGATGGAGAACTAACATTTATAGTTGGCAGGAGGGGGAAATTTTCCGCTCCGGGGGTTCCGCCATTCTGTGTGCTTGCATCCCAGCTTACAGCAAGTGCATTATCAAAGTCGGGATCAAGAAGGGAGAGTGTGGGCCCGTTGCCGGCAGGGCCTGTAGGCCATGGTGCAGCATTCAGAAAGGGTACATAATCAGCCTTGATTCTTCCCAGGTTATATAAATTAGCATCATCCCCATTGTTATTAAAGCTCCAGTCTGCTTGCAGCGTACCATCCAGATCAGGCGTGAACGGGAAACTTCCACTGGTGTAAATAGAAATGGTATAGTATTGACCGGAAGATAATATTGTTCCTCCCGGTATAGCAATTGGAATGTCAGATGCATAATCATCCTGTATAAACCAACCGGAAACATCAACATCACCGCCCGTATTATTATAAAGTTCGATCCACTGTTCATCATTGCCCGGTGAATCATACATGATCTCATTGATCACGATATCAGCCGGAGGCGGTCCATCACCTGTAACCAGTACGTTATCTACTTCCCATGTTGCTGAATTTGTTGCATCAGAAGTGTAGATAAATGCAAGATATACTGCCGTTCCGCTCACGCCCGACAGGTCTACATTACCTGATGCTGTCCATGCCCATGATCCTGGAGACAATGTTGCTGTTATAGTAGTCCATGTTGCAGTGGAAGGAGTGCTGCCACCATCATAATCAGTGGAGTATTTTACTTCCATGTCAGGGCCAGTATAGTTCATGGCAGTATAAAAAGTAAGGTTTTCATTCGTATACATGTCGAGGTTCATGGGCGGAGAGATCAGCCAGTCTTCATTTTCGTAGGATACTCCTGAGTATCCCGACATTTTTGCACATGCTGAACCGTTCATACCATTGCTGAGGTCGCGATACCATAGCTGGTCTCCTGTTACACTAATAGCTGTCCATGCCATCCAGCTCCAGTCGAAATCTTCAAACATGACCACATTGCCTGTAGTTGCTGTAGCTTCCGGTGCTGTACCATCGGTTTTATAATCTATGGTTGCTCCCGAGTTGGTATAAGGATATATGCTGAAGTAATACAGGGTATTTGTTTCCAGGCCGGTGAAGGTATATGCTTCCTGGCCATAGTTTACGTTCCTGGCTCCTTCACCATCACTTAGGTCCAGGTCGTCTGCTACCGCTGTGCCATCCACGGGTGCAACAATATTATCCTGGTCGCTGATAAAGATGATATAGGCTCCGGGCAGTTGTGCTCCGATAGCATCTACCCATGCAAGATCGATCATATTGCCGGCTGCTGAAGCTGTGAAGGCGGTAGGGTAGTTGGTGGGCTCGGGTAAAGGCCCGCTACTAAAAGTTTGTCCGTTATTCAGGGCGCCTGAGGTTGCGGTAGCAGGTGGGAGCCAGCTAAAGTCGCTATATTGTGTTCCATTGCCAGTGAGCTGCAGTGATTCACCAATGGGTGTGCTGCTGGTTTCTGAAACTCCGATATCCGTAGACAATACACCATTTGCCGGCCCATCAGTGGCAGTAAGTGTTCCTTCATAACTTAGGAACTGGCCAGTGATCAGTGTGCCATTATAACTCAGTGCCATTCCATCAGGAGCACCATTCTGGATACCATTTACCGGATAAACATAATAGTAAAAAGTAAAATTCCCGACAGTGTTCCCAACTGTGAACTGATCTAATGTTTTTGTGTTATAAACAACACCTCCGTTTCCATTGTATAAGTCAACCTGGAAAAGGGAAAGTGTGTAACTACCGGGATTCTCAATAACCACCTCGATGGTTTCATCCACATCTGTACTTGCATTGTCGTAATGGATCTCATTGATCCAGGTATTCTGGCCCTGTAAATTAAGGGCAAAGAGGGCTAGTAAAGCCACTCCGAGAGTAGTGATCTTTTTCATATTTTCAATAATTAATGCTTAAAAAGGTTTCAGAAAACTAAATCATATAAGATACAAAGATGTGGAATTTTATGCAAACTTTTCAGTTAAGCGAGTTAAATATTTGTTAACAATAAGTGAAAAACCCTTCGGGAGTTCCGAGTTGTCACCTCACCCCTGGCCCCTCTCCTCAAGGAGAGGGGAAAAGGGGCTGGGGATTAAGGGGTGAGCAAAAAAAAAGTCCCGCGGGGCGGAACTTTTATATATATGTAGCTCGAATTACTTCTTGTCGTCCGGCGGGACTTCTTCGAAGTCGACATCGGTGACCTCATCATCGCCACCACTACCTCCACCGGCATTCGGATTGCCTCCGGATGCATCTTGCCCTGCCTGTTGTTCTCCTCCGGGCTGTTCAGTGTTCTGGTACATCTCGGAGCTGGCAGCCTGCCACATGGCATTCATTTTTTCCAGGGCAGCATCAATGGCTTCAATATCCTGGTTTTTGTGTGCTTCCTTCAGCTCTGCGAGGGCAGCTTCTATTTCTGCCTTCTTTTCGGCGGGTAATTTATCGCCATATTCTTTGAGCTGTTTCTCAGTCTGGAAGATCATGGCATCGGCGCTGTTGAGCTTATCAACTCTTTCCTTTGCTTTTTTATCATCATCTGCATTGGCTTCGGCCTCCTGCTTCATTTTATTGATCTCTTCCTCAGAGATTCCGGAAGACGCTTCGATACGAATTTGCTGTGATTTGCCTGTTCCCTTGTCTTTTGCCGAAACATTCAGGATGCCGTTGGCATCAATATCGAAAGTTACTTCAACCTGGGGAACCCCCCTGGGTGAAGGTGGAATGCCATCGAGATGGAATCTTCCTATACTTTTGTTTCCGGCAGCCATAGGCCTTTCACCCTGGAGTACATGAATCTCTACTGAAGGCTGGTTGTCGGATGCTGTTGAAAAAGTTTCCGATTTCTTGGTAGGAATCGTAGTATTTGATTCAATCAGTTTTGTCATGACACCTCCCAGTGTTTCTATCCCTAGTGAAAGTGGGGTTACATCAAGAAGTAATACATCCTTCACTTCACCGGTAAGTACACCTCCCTGGATGGCAGCACCAATGGCAACAACTTCATCCGCATTTACTCCCTTGGACGGCTCTTTTCCAAAAAAGTCCTTCACGACTTTCTGAATGGCAGGAATCCGGGTTGAACCACCTACAAGGATAATCTCGTCGATGTCTGAAGCACTCAGGCCTGCATCTTTCAGTGCAAGTTTACAAGGTTCAATAGTAGCCTGGATATATTTATCTGTAAGTTGCTCAAATTTTGCCCTGCTCAATTTTCTTACAAGGTGTTTCGGAATTCCGTCAACCGGCATGATATAGGGCAGGTTAATCTCGGTTTCTGTCGAACTTGAAAGTTCTATCTTGGCTTTTTCTGCAGAGTCTTTAATTCTTTGAAGAGCCTGTTTGTCGTTTTCAAGATCTACGCCGTTGTTCTTTTTGAACTCAGCTAGGATGTATTCAATGATTATTTGATCAAAGTCATCTCCACCTAGGAAGGTGTCACCGGCAGTTGACTTAACTTCAAAAACACCATCTCCTAGTTCTAGGATTGAGACGTCGAATGTTCCCCCACCTAGGTCGTAGACTGCTACGGTTTCTTGTTTTTTCTTGTCAAGACCATAGGCTAGTG
>JABMQZ010000245.1 GCA_013202965.1 Bacteroidota bacterium
CCGGTAGATCCGGCGAAGACATCCTGCCAGGCCGGACTCAGCGCATTCCACCAATCCAGTAAGGATACTGTCTGATAGATCACAATACACTCCGGGTTTTCCTTTTTGAATGCCATCACTTCAAGCTGAGAAATAGTTGTTCCATCAGCGTATATGATGTCAAGACTATTGCTGCCAAAAATATTGATGCTTTCAATTCCTGTATGCTCAATATTAAGTTTTCTGAGGTTCTTGATATTTGAAATACATTGCAGGCTTGTAATCTCCGTATGACTTATATTCAGATCCTCCAGGTTCATCAGGTCTCGGAGGGGGTCACAACTTTTAATGGGAGTATTTGAACAATCCAGTGATTGCAGATCCACCAGGTCAGAGATTGGCCAGAGGTTGTCAATGCCGGTATGACTACAATCCAGTATGCTTAGGTCTATCATTTCTTTTAATGGTGACAGGCTGGTGATCCCGCTGTTTCCGGAAATATTGATCCTGCTGATCTTTACAACATGATGGAGTTGCTCTTTTGAAGGAACAGTATCCAATTCAGCCATTCTGCCAAAAACATTTTGCCATTCCACGGACATGGAATTCCACCATTTGGTAAGGGCAACGGATTCGTAGATTACCAGGGTGTTGGGATTTTCAGCCATAAATTTATTGGCTTTGCTTCCCGTAATACCGGTATAATCGCAATATATATTTTCAAGTTTTGACAGCCCATTCAGGGCTTGCAGGCTGGTGATGTTGGTGCTGTCGAGGTATATTGTCTGCAGTTGGTCGAGCCCTGACAATGGCTTGAGGTTGCTGACTGAAGTGTTACTCAGATACAGCCTTTCCAGATTGATCAGGTCTCTTAGTGCTTCGATGTCTTTAACATAAGTTCCGGAACAATTGATCAGTTGAAGTTCCGTCAGCTTGTGAAGAGGGGAGAGGTCGCTGACGAATGTGTTGTTAAACCTGAGATCTCTCAGCCTGCTCATCCTTATCAGCATTTCCAGGCTGTCTGCCGGGGTATGTGAAAAGTCAAACTTTTCAAGGTTTCGCAGGTTTGCAATAAGATCAATGTCCGAGATCCGTGTCATGTGAATATCCAGGCTTTTAAGGGAAATGGAATATTGCATGGGAGCCAGGCTTCTCACGGCAGTTCCGGAGCAGTCGAGGGAGACAATGTTGATCAGGTTCCTTAGCGGACCAAGATCGTCCACAAGGGTGTTTGCACAATTGACTTTGAGCAGTTCCCCCATTTGTGCAAGCGGCGTAAGGGAGCTGATGTTCAGGTTTTCGCTGATGTCGATCTCGGTCTCAGATGCTATTCGCTGAAGAAGCCTGTATGTGATACCTTTTCTTAATGAGATGGTGTCACTGTAAAAGCCCTCCACAATTTCAGTTTCATCGATATACAGGGTGTCAGAATCATAGATAAGAAAAGTATCGACCGGCATCTCCTTTGCGCCCCAATATTCAGCAACAGCCATGCTGTCGGTAACATAAACGACCTCCGACAATTTGATGGTGTCGAAAATGTATGCCTCATTTCCGAATACATCACGCCAGGCTTCCGGCAGCTTGTTCCACCAGTTGAATAGTTCGTCCTTTTCATCAATCCTGGTGGTATAGATTGAGGCAATCCTCAGGTCCTGTGCCACATCGTCATAGTTTAGTTCTATGAAACGCTCTTGGTTTGACGAAACGCTGTCGCCCGTAATGGTTCTGCCATTAAGCGTACGTGTTAATGTTACGATGAAATAAAGTTCTTTCTGCTCATTGAAATAATGGTCGACACTACTTACGTTCAGGGAGAAAACAACTTCCCTGAAAAAGAAGTCGATGTCTTTAAGGTAAGCCTGCACGTCTTTATTGATAAGGGTTGTCCTGTTATCATCCAGATCATCTTCCACTTGCACGTCCGCATCCATGAAGATCTTTGCATAGCTCTGGTTAATGATCACGTCTTTATCCCTGGCGGTAGTTGTTGGATTGCCAAGCATGTTGAAGGAGTACTCGAGAAAATCAACCAGGTTTTGGACATCTGCCTTATACGCTTCGATTTTTTCCGCTGTATATTCATCCCCGGTATTTTGTGCATCAGAGCTGAATGGGAATGTCGTTGACAGCAATAAAATCAGCAATAAAGAAAGCAGCGTATAGAATTTATTCATGGTAAATATAATTGAGCAGGATCTCCCTGTTCGTTGCATCAATCTCCATGAGGTTGGAAATCAACCAGCCGGTATTATACCCTTCTCTGTTAAAGTAGGTAAGTTCGAAATACCATCCTTCTACCTGGAAAAAATGAAACTTCAGGCCTTTCACAGTTTTAAATTCCAGCCTCCCTTTTTTTAACTCGAAAAAGAACAAAGATAAATAATCCGGCTGAAAATCCTTGTCTGCAAAATATTCAAGGCTGTCGGATTCATTGAATACCCTGAAGATGTTCATAAAACCGAGTTCATGACTCAGGGGGTGAAGGAATTTCTTATTGTTGAAATTGCTGTTGTCAGGCTTTTTCAGGAGATCATAGAAGGCTTCGAAGTAAATACCATCGATCACCCATTTTGATCCTACCATTTCTTCCTGCAACCTGAGAAAGAGTGTCAGCTCATGCTCCTGCCCATCATAGGTAAATATTGTCAGGAGTTCACAAAACCATTCTCCACCATGAAATTCAAGATAAACGGGATTATCTTTATCCAGGATCAGCGCGTTGAATTTGTCCTTAGCTGCATCGGCAAGAATGCTGTTGTCGAGATTGTACAACAGATTTATATACTTTTTGCGGAGCTTACGTGAGTGGAAGTCCCTGTCTTTTTCATACAGGCGTTCTCCCATTTTATCTTCTTCGCCGTTGAACCTGCGAAAGAACTGGTTTACCTGTTTGGTTTCGGCATAAAGTTTGGATTCATCATACTGGAAATCCCCCAGGTTTTGTGCAGCAAGATTACATGGAAGTATACCCAGCAACAACAGTATTGCTGAAGTCTGAAAATGCTTGAACATCTGAAATTATTTTGAGGTTTCTACAACCCTGATATCTCCGAGAAGTACGTCCCAGAACCCGATAAGTTTACCGCCTATCTGGGTTTGTTTTCGTTCTACATAGACTGTAATATCTTTCTTGGTGACATCTTTGTAGATGAGTCCGTCGTCTGTGCTTCCTTCAAAGCGCTGGAAGATTGTAATAACGCCCACGTATCTTCCATCGGGTTGCAGTTCAAGGTCGCTGATGTATTGAATGTTAAACCATTCGATCTTTACTTTGTCATAATTCAGGAGCATGAGCCTTTCCAGATATTCACGAATTCCATAATATGCCACCGTTTCCCTGGCAAGGGATGAAACCCCCATCTGGGCTTCTTCAACAAAGAGTTCAAGGCTGCGGTCGATCACCCTTTTTGCTTCTGAAAATGGGGTTTGCTTGTTGCCGATGATACTGATGTATTTACCCAGGTCACGGATCTTTTCCATGGCCAGGCTATCGATGGCCTTCTTTCTTTCAGGACTGATATCAGTCTGGGCGCTTGCATTATAAGAATATGCAAGTCCGGCTAATATGATCAATACTAAGCTTAATCTCTTCATCTTTTAATAATCTTTTTTAATAAGTTCAAGTAATTTGATTTTCCCATTGTCATCGTATTCGATGTTCCAGATCTCATTCAGGTTTTTCTTCTGGTCTTTCAGGTATTCAAGGTATTTTTTTGCCGTGGTGGGTTTGTCATAGTCGACAATATCACCTTCCTGGCTGATGATGATCAAAACAGCTGTGCCGGGGCTGCCAAATAGCTTTAGTGCCTCATTGATCTTCTGGTTGGCTTTGTCAATACTGGCTGCTCCTGCAATCATTGCAAAGTAATCATCCAGCGACATACTTGATGCCTCCAGTTTTTTCTGTTTTTCCTCCTCCCATGCTCTTCGAATGGCATCTTTTTCTGCTCCTATCACTTCCTCGGCCTCCCTTATCAATGCCAGGATCTCAGGCTCATTAAGGTTCATGTCCTTTACACGCTGAAGCTTGCTTTCTTTTTGCTGCAGGCTCATATTCCCCTCATCATTGATGATTGAAAGAAGATCTTTCTTGGCTGTTTCAACTTTTATAGCATATTCTGCTGCAGCCTGTTCACGGGCCAGCTTCTTTTTGCTTTTACATCCTGACATGCCCATGCCAATGCTCATGGCAATCATCAGTAGAAAAGAGAGTTTTAAAATTCTTTGGATCATCTGCTTGATGTGTTAATGGTTTAATAAAGAGGCATTCACCAATTTGGTATATCAACGCACAAAACTATTTAAAATTTCATTATGAAACAGATTTTGTGTTAAATTGAATTAACAGGGCTTTGTGTATAAAATCCGCCTGATTTTCGACAGGAGTATTTTTCTTTATACTTTTGCCAGTTACTGGTCACTGGTCACTGGTTTTCACTTAGTCACTTAGTCTCTGACTCTCTGACTCTCTGAATCTCTGA
>JABMQZ010000246.1 GCA_013202965.1 Bacteroidota bacterium
ACTTGTCCCAATAGGGCCGTAGCATAAAATAATAGGGCAATAAGTGTTATTGATTTCATCGCTATTTTATTTATTGAAGGTTTTTATTGGATTGAAGGAAAGATTCTTTCATGGATAATTAAAGAGAAACTTCATTGGATTCTCTCTTGCTATCTGATCAAATTGATTAATGGTCAACTCATCCCTCACTTCAGCTAACATTTGCTTATCAGATTTATGGTGCCGTACAACATAAAAATCAGTCCCAAACAGCACTTTGTTAGATAGTTCAGGGTAATTTATTAGGGTTTGGTTAAGCAGTGGTTGTATTTCGGTAGTTTTTAATATAAAGCTTAAGTCTGCGTATACATTTGGATATTGAAGCATTATACTGCAGATGATGGTGTACCAATCAGTAAATCTCCATAATTGTTCAATCTTGCCCTGCTTATTTACTCCTTGTAGGTTTGTTAAAAAGGTTACTCCATGATTTGGACGTTTAACCATTTGTTTTGAGTATTGATCCCTGTCTGAGTCAAGGAATTTAGTCCATTCATCATCGCCCCCAAAATGACCGAAACACAATTTTAATTGCTCTAGATTATGTTTAAGTGGTGTTTCAGGGTTAGAGTATCCAAACAAATTACGTACATTGTCATTTGATGATTTACCTACCACTTTTCGCAGCAGTTTTTCCTCGAGTAAGCATAAGTAATTGAGCGGATGAGTAAAGTTGTTAGTGAATTCACTATTCTTTGTTTCCATTAGCCGTAGCGGCCCATATTTTTTATTACCACGTGAACCCTCAAAGATGGGATGCGTATCCCATTCATGTTTCTTTTTCCCTCTATAGTATATGACACCTCTGCAACTATGTGTCATAACAGGAATTCGATTATCTGCTGCATATTTCCAGAGAGGCAATAGGGTCTCGTCGAAGGGGTAATAACCAAGCGCTGGATAAATCTTAAAGCCATTAAACTTATGGTCTTCAATATAATCTTTGATGAAGCAATCTTCCAGTATTACTTTCCCATTATCAATTCGGTATTTAAAGAATATTTTTTCTATAACCTCTTCCCGACGGGGATCAACAAAAACAAACGGATAAAAACGATCTTTATATCTTGGATGTTTTTTCATGCTAGCCAATACCTCCATTTGACGAGCATATGGATCTAACCGCCCCCCTTTTGGGTCCTTCCTATTTTTCAGTTTCCTTATTTTTCCAGCTTCCATATATTGCATGTCCATAGGTAAAATGACAAACCCTGTTCCTTCGGGATATTGATCGCTTAGCTGACTGCATATACCGGACACATTGACCAGCCCTGGTCGTGTTTCTTTGACCACCCCAATATCCTAATAATCAATGATGCAGAGTGAGCACCTTCGTCCGACCTAGGGTGGTCAGTTTTGCCGTTTTATGCAATAATGTACCCCCATTCTTAATCAGCGGGTCCCAGGTTCGAGCCCTGGCGGGGAGACCCCTTGAGAAACCTTTTCCGGATACCCGGAAAAGGTTTTTTGCATTATCGATAGCCGGAAAGGCGAGAAGTTTATCCCGATCCCGAGTTTTTGGGAGAGGTCTACTTCGAACCAAACAACTCAGGCGTAAACGTGATCATGACCCAGGCCCAGTATGGAGAGTTCACTGCCGTAGCTGATACCTTCTTCACTTCCTTTAGCGTTTCCGTTGTAAAATAATAGGAAAAGCCTGCTTGCAGGCTTACATCATTAAGCATTTTATAGGTATACATCAGGTCCACTTCGGAGCCCAGATCTGTATCATCGATAACGGCCCCTCCTATTAGAACTGGATTGGCCAGGTAAAACTTGTGATAAAAACCTGTGATGGTATGCTTGCTGCCGACCGTGACGCTTATGTTCGGATAAATATCCACCAGGCCACCATTGGCTGTGCTGGCCTTCATATAGGAATAGTAATTCATGTTTCCATAATATTTGAATACGGCTCCGTACATGCGGTTAAAGGTTTTCTCCTTTGTTCCGTAGTCTTCATCATTGGCATTGTCGCCGGAAATATAATCACCACCCAGGCCTATGCGGATCTTCTGGAAAGTAATTCCGGGATGCAGGGTGAACATGTAGGCAAACACGTCTTTTCCCGACTGTGCTTTCCCATTCTGGATATACGCATTTGTGCTGAGATCGAATTTACCATTGGCATATTTCAGCCACAGTCCATATGTTCCGCACATGTAGATCACGGCTGGCTTATCGGTTTTCTGGTAACCGGCCCCGATCACTAGGATCGAAGCAGTCAGGTTTTTATTAAAGCTCCTTTTCAGGTGCAGGAAATTTAATGTTTTAATGATGTTGTTCTGATTGAAAAGCTCACCATCGGCAATGACTTTGCCGGTATTCATACTCATGTTATTATTATAGGATAAGGCAAGTGAAAAGTCCCATCCGCTTTTTTTCAAATTATAGACCAGGGCATCGTATGCAAGACCGAACTGGTTCCAGTTCCGGCCTGCGATCAGGCGCTGGCCATCCAGTTTCAGCACCTGGCGTCCTATCGTAAGCTGTGAATGTCCTCCCATCTTCAACCGAAACCAGGCCTCCTGTATGTCGACACCTCCTGTGGAGCCGAACACCCCCGTGCTGGTATAAATATCCCCGTTTCCCCATATGCGGACATCCTGCAGGCTTAATCTGAGCTGATATTTTTCCCGCTTCAGATCAAATTTGATCCTTGTCCGCTGAGAAACATAATACATGGTGCTGACAGAATCAGGCCTCGGTTTAACGGTTCCATTATCCATTTCGAAACGTGGCCGCAACTCTGCCGAGATCTGAAACTGAGAAAAAGCAATTCCCGGCAAGAAAACCAGAGTGATAAAAGTGATGGTGTATAAAAGATTTTTCATATGGCAGGGTTTTTTATTTCGCTCAAAGATAAAAATAAAACCCGTAGGAGTGCCGAGTTCCGAGTGCCGGGTGCCAAGTGCAGAATGGGAGTGGAGAGTCAGGGGGTCAGGGAGTCAGAGAGTCAGGGGGTCAGAGAGTCAGGGACTGTGGGACTGGATTTTGAAATCAGATACCAGATATCCCACCTTCGCTCCGCTTCGGTCGGGCAGGCAGATAGCAGAAATCAGAATTGTTTTTAAGCACGCAGGACACAAAGGATTTTACACTCTGCTCCCCCAAATCAATCCGGCATAAATCTTTAGTAGTTGCAAATCATCCCCAAAAGCAATGCAATTCATCTTTATTGACTACTTCAAAGAAGTGGGCAATCTTTTTCACATAAGGGAAGGGTTTATAATGATACCATTTCAGATTGCCTCGCATCCAAAATATTTTCCAGTGATTCTTTGCCTTTACAAAAGTTGTTTTAGCAATGGGAGATTCGATTTTTTCTTCCGGTTTATCCCAGCGAGGCCTGATTTCAAATATATATACGCTTTGGCCTTCAATACGGTAATCTAAATCTACCTGATCTCGTATTTCTTCCTGTGGCCGCCGCAATTTCATAAATTCAGACGCTGCTAAGTTAATTTCACGGATTTGAAGGTTTGAAAATGCCATGAGTCCTAATTTAACCCGAATTTAATAAATAATTCAATATGGCTTATATTTAATGCATATTCTTATTTATGACGGGTTCCGGGTACCAGATATCAGGTTTCGGGAATGCCGGGGCATAGACTATGTGACCAGGACACCTATTCCTAATGCCCAACGCCCTATGCCTCACGCCTCATCCCAAGCATTCAGTTTAGCAAAAAACAGACAAAATACTAGCTAAATATTAAATATTGTCGTATATTTGGCTAAAATATTATCTATTATGGGGAAATACAGTGTAAATAAGTTACCGTTTGAAATCTTAATAAATACTGCTTCAAAGCACCGTGATTTAAGAAAGAAAGCGAAATTATCTCAAACTGAACTGGCAGAGCGTTCGGGTGTTTCATTGGGCAGTATAAAGCGATTTGAAACTACCGGACAGATATCATTGGAGTCATTTCTGAAATTATTACACATTCTGGGCAGATTAGATGATTTTGATGGGATTTTAGAGCCCGGGGATAACATGGAAGAAATAGAAAATCTATTCAGTAATAAATATAAAAGATAATGGCTGGAGTAGAAAAATTAATGGTTTCAATTCGTTTGGCTGGACAAGAGGTTGAGCTGGGTGAACTGCTGAGCTCAGGAAGGAAAATTTATTTCAAATATCACCCCGCTTTCATCGACGGGGGAATACAGATTTCTCCTTTCAAAATGCCATTATCTGAAAAAGTTCTGATGGCTGAACCTCATCCTTTTGATGGATTGTTTGGTGTTTTTAACGATTCCTTACCTGATGGATGGGGGCGGCTATTGTTGGATAGAACATTATTGTCGCGGGGGATTTTGCTCAGTCAGATCAGCCCATTGGATAGGTTGGCATATGTTGGCAGCAGGGGCATGGGTGCTTTGATTTATCGACCTGAGATCAGCTCAGGGTATGAAGGTGCGAATAAACTCGAACTGGATACTATTGCAAACAAAATGAATCATGTTCTGGAAGGAACAAGTTCGGATGTGATAGAAGAGCTTTTTGAACTTGGAGGATCCTCCGGAGGAGCCAGACCAAAAATTTTTGTTGGCTATAATCCGAATACAGATCATCTTATGTATGAAGCAGAAGACTTGCAGGAAGGATATGAACATTGGATCATAAAGTTTCCTTCTTCATCAGATCCAATAGATATTGCCAATATCGAGTATTCCTATTATAAAATGGCTTTAGATGCCGGGATTGAGATGAGTCAGTGCAAACTTTTTAAAGGAAATTCCGGCAGGGAATATTTTGGAACAAAGCGTTTTGATCGTCTGAATGCTCAGCGCTTACATATGCATTCTGCCAGTGGATTGATGCATGATAACTTCAGATTAAGCAATATGGATTATGGTAATTTGATGGATTGTGCCTTTAGACTTGAAAATCATGTGGAGGCATATGAAAAAATCCTGAGACTTGCAGCTTATAATGTTTATGGACACAATAGGGATGACCACAGCAAGAACTTCTCATTCTTAATGGATCATACAGGGAAATGGAAGTTAGCCCCTGCTTATGATTTAACATTTTCCTTTTCATCTCACGGTTTGCATAGCACAATGGTTGCCGGAGAAAGTAAAGCTCCGGGCAGAAAACATCTGTTGGAGTTAGCCAGGCATTTTAGTGTAAAAACCCCTGATGAAATTATTGATAGCGTTATGGATGTTGTTTTTGCGTGGAGCAAATATGCAAGTGAGTGTGGAGTAGGAAAGGAATCTGCTGATTTAATTAATAAAGCGATTGGTAAGATGAGGGGATGACGGGAAGATGGGAAAAAAGAATCTGATTCACATTGTCACCCAATCCAAAATCCATAATTAAAGTCCCGGTATCCGGTACCTGGCACCCGGAACCAAATTTCCTGTATCTTTACACATCCAATGAAAGCAAGAAACACATACCTGCTTTTTATAATACTCCTGAGTATCATTTTCTCACAGGAAATTTATTCTCAAAAAACCAGCAAAGTCAAACTCATCAAATCCGATGAGCTCTTGATGGATGACAACTTTGGCAAAAATATCCAGCGCCTGATCGGTAACGTGATCATGCTGCACGATAGCACATACTTCTATTGCGATAGTGCCTGGCTGAACCGTAAAGAAAACAACTTCAGGGCCTTCAGCAGGGTGCATATCAATGTGAGCGATACCCTCGACATCTACAGCGATTCACTCAACTATGACGGCAAAACGAAAATAGCCGATCTTTTCGGGAATGTGAAACTGGTCGACAACAGGGCCACACTTACCACCGACCACCTGACCTATAACCGCCGTACAAGGATCGCCTGGTACAAAACTGGGGGGCGTATTGTGAGCGATACCAATGTACTTACCTCCCGGATCGGATATTATTATACCGGCACCAAAGAATTGTATTTCAGGGATACAGTGGTGCTCACAAACCCGGATTATGTAATGAAATCCGATACACTAAAATATAATACGGTGTCGAAGACCGCCTGGTTCTTCGGCCCTTCCACCATCGTGGGGGAGGAAGATAGCATCTATTGCGAGGATGGATGGTATAATACGGATTTCGATGTTTCGAGGCTGAAACTGAATGTCTTTGTGCAACACAATGAACAGATCCTGTGGGGCGATACGGTCTTCTACCGCCGCTTCCCGGGCTTCGGACAGGCCGAGAATAATGTCACGCTTCATGATACCATACAGAATGTATATGTGAAAGGCAATTTCGCGGAATACGACCGCGAGCTGCACTATGCCTACGTCACCGACAGTGCCCTCGCCATCCTTCCCGACAAAAATGACTCACTCTTTATACATGCCGATACCATGTGGATGCTCACCGACAGTGCAGGGAAAGCAGATGTCATGCTTGCCTATTATAAGGTAAAGTTATACCGCAAAAGCCTCCAGGGCATGTGTGATAGCCTGGTCTACGCCTTCCCTGATTCAACAATTATCATGTACAATGACCCGGTAATGTGGTCGGAAGAAAACCAGCTCACCTCCGACTCGATCAAGATCGTGATCGCCAACAACCAGATCGACACCATGGTGCTGTACAATTCCTGTTTCATCATCTCGCAGGACGACACCGCGAGCTATAACCAGATCAAGGGGCGCACCATGACCGGCTATTTTAAGAATAATGAGATGGTAAAAATACGTGTGAATGGCAATGCCGAAACCCTGTATTACCTGCGCGAGGAAAATAAATCACTGATCGGTATCCAAAAAGCCATCTCCAACAGGATGATCATCTACCTCGACAGCAACCGGATCAAAGGCTTTACCTACATCGACAAACCCGATGGCGCCATCTATCCACCGCTTGAACTCTCCGGTGAAGATCTCTTGCTCCGCGATTTTCTATGGATTGAGGGGAAAAGACCACTGCGGAAGGAGGATGTTTTCTTCTGGTAACCCAAATAGGTGTTGGGTGTTGAGTGTTGGGTGTTGGGTTGGTTGTTAGTTTTTTTGTTGATGGTTATTGTTGATTTAGACTTTTTTGTGTTGTCTTTACTATTGCTGTCGTTATATTAATAATGCTCTTAATCTCTTCCATATAATCTTTGAGATCACATTTGACCAACTGACCTTGATCTAAAATTTTAAGCCAATATTGGGTTTCGCGTGCTTCTTTGGAGGCAACAGACATCTTATGCGCAAAATCTTTCTTGCTGAATGCAGCGGATGCTTCATGAACATTAGCACCAATGCTGGTGGCACTTCGAAGCAATTGACTCGAGATAACATATTCTTTCTCAGCGCGTAATTCTTTATAAAGCTTAATAACTTTCAGTGAGAATTGAAAACTTATGTCTATTATTTTGGGCTTTTCCATAATTTTAATACTTGTCTTAACTATTAATACCGATTCTTTGATTTTGTTCCCCTCTTTTGATGAAAAAAAACTACAAAACCTACCACCTTGCATTTTAAACCAACCCAACACTCACTGCGTCCGCCGAAGCGAAGCGAAGGAGGAACACCCAAAACCCAACACCTCGTACATAGTTTAGAATAAGTCTCAATTACGTAGAAAAGTGTAAATTTGCACCACACTAATAAATAACGAAAAGAAACATGGCAAAGATTGGCATTTTCTATGGTTCATCAACGGGCAACACTGAATTGATAGCAGAAAAGATCAAGGCATTGTTTGGTAAAGATGCTGATACCTGTAATATAGATGCTGCAGCTATTGAAGACTTTGAGAAATATGAAAACCTCATTTTCGGGACTTCAAGCTGGGGCATTGGAGATGCGCAGGACGACTGGGATGATTTTATGGATATCCTGAGCGGGATGACCTTCAATAAAAAAAAGGTCGCCCTCTTCGGCCTTGGCGACCAGCTAAACTATCCCGATAGCTTTGTGGATGGTATGGGAATCCTTTATGATGCAATCTATGACAGAGTTGATATCGTGGGTGCATGGCCGCTCGATGGCTATACATTCAATGAGTCTGCCGCTGTGAAGAATGGTATGTTCGTTGGACTTGCCATCGATAAAGAAAACCAACCGGACCTCACCAACAGCCGCCTGAAGAAATGGGTGGACTTGCTGAGGAGAGAGTTTGATCAGTGACACTGATTGAAGCAACATTAAAAAGGCCACCCTTTTCAGAGCAGCCTTTCCCCCAAAACTGAATAATCAGTGATCATGAAAAATTTACCTGGTGCTTGTTGCTGTTTACGAAATCTTTATTTCTTTGCTTTTTGATTGGATTGTTTCGCTTTTCGGGAGGCTGATGCTTAATACTCCGCTTTTGTAGTCAGCCTTGATCTCATCCTGGTTCACAGTTTCCGGTATGCTGAATGAACGGCAAAACCCGTCGTGCCTGAACTCACGCCTGCTGTAATTCTTTTCAACTTTTTCCTTACTTTCCTGCTTTTCAACAGAAATGGAAAGGATCTCTTTCTCAATGTTGATCTTAAAATCTTTCTTTTGCATTCCCGGTACAGCCAGTTCGATTGTGAAATCGTTTTCATTATCAATGATGTTGGCTGCAGGCCTGTTGAAATTGCAATTATTTTGATAGGGCCTTCTCTGCATTCCGTTTAACATTTCGTTAAGAACGGGGTTATTTGTCCATTTCATTAAAGTCATTTTATGTTCCTCCTATTATTAATTTTCGAATTTCTATTTCCCTACACAGGTCAACTTCTATACCATTGCCAAAAAACAACAAAAATAAGCCAAAATGGCAGTATAAATTTTAAAGAAATGCCATAATGGCATGATTTTGAGTTACTTTGAAGGAGGCATAGGGAAATTAAAAATCGGGAATCGAAAATTAATTTAAAACTTAAAACTCAAAATTTAAAACTCAGAAAGAAGGGCTTATCCGCAGTGAAAAAAGCGATCCACCAGCTTCAAAATTTCTGCATTATCGCTCCCAATGTCCTGCCGGAGGGTTTTGTCCTTAAAGCTTTTCAGGTAGGAGGAGATCCAATCCAGCATGCCTTCGGAAAATACGCCATAGCGGGTATAAATATCTTTTTGTTTCAGCAGGGCATCAGCTGATTCCCAGCAGGAGCCCGGAAGCACTGCCAGAGAATCCAGTTTTTCTTTGTTCTCGTCATCGAATATATTTACATCTACATAGGTTTCTTTTGCAAACTCCAGGGCATTTTTCATTTCAAAGCCGTGGCGGGCAGCAACAGTTAGTCCTGCGAGTAAAAGATAAATATCAGCTGATCCGTCCGGACAGCGAAATTCGACAGTCTGCTTGCTGGTAAAGTCGTCATTCATCGGTCCTTCCTTCGGGTTTGCCAGGTGTATCATATTGCTATTTTGCGACCAGCCGAGTGGAACTCTTACCAGTACAGACCTGTTGCGGTCGCCCCAGCAAATATTGGTCGGGGCTTCCTGATGGGGCACCAGCCTGAAATATGAGGTTGGATTAATATTTCCGAAAGCGGTTAGTGAGGGTGCCAGGGAGAGGTATCCTGCAATAGCCTTTTTGGCAATATCGCTGAGCCCATTCTTGTCGACCATCATGTTTTTACCGTCCTTCATTAACCTGGTATGTACATGCAGGCCGCTCCCGGCCTTGTCCACAGTGATCTTTGGTGTGAAAGTAACGCTTACCCCATATTTATTCGCCAGCGTACGCAGTATCCATTTGGCGATCATCAGCTGGTCAGCAGCTTCTTCCACATTCACGGGGAGAAATTCAATTTCATTTTGCTCGTATTCCGTATTTCCTACGACGAAATTCCCGACCTCGGAATGCCCGTATTTGATCTTCCCACCAGATTGCGCAATTGCCATCATGGCCTCCGTCCTCAGCTCTTCCCATTTTATGAAGGGGGTTGATTCATGATATCCTCTCTGGTCATCGGCAGTAAAGAGTGATTCCTTTTCAAAGATCACATAATATTCCAATTCACCCATGGTTTCAAAGCTCATCCCTGTTACGTCCTTAAACGACTGATGGGCTTTTTTCAGAATATATTCAGGAGCACTTTCAAGTGGCTTTCCGTCCTTATCAAAATATGAACACAGGATATCAAGGCTAGGGATCTCTGTAAACGGATTCAGAAAGGCTGTTTTATACCTCGGCATCACATAAAGGTCACTGGAACCGGCTTCGATGAACGAAAACAGGCTGGAACCATCCACCCTTTCCCCACAGCTGAGGATAGAGTCGAGGTGTTCTTTGCTGTTGATAATAAAGTTCAGGGTTTTCAGCCTGCCATCCCATCCGGCATACCTGAAATTAACCATTCCGATATTATAGTCTTCGCAATACCTGATCAGATCTTCTTTGGTAAATTCTGATGCAGGCTTATTGAGGTATTGTACAAGTGGATTAGGATTCATTGCCGTAAATATGGTTTAGTTTATAGCCAAACTGAAAAAGGATGTCAAAGATAAGAAAAAATGCTACTTGTTCGTTCTACGCATGCTTTGGGAAAAGGTTGTTTGTTTTGGAGGCAGGGGGAAATTTCGAATTCTTCACTGGATACTCCTTTTACCCACTCCCTGGCCCCCTCCCTTCTGGAAGGGATGGGGAACGCTTTGTTCAGTCCTCACTGCTACATATCGTTTCGCTGAATTTCTTTAAGCTGAATGATGATACAATATGTTAAGTGAGCAGAAATGAATACGATTTACTCCCGAACATAGTGAGTAAGCTTCCCCCTCCATGCTCGCCTCGCTCTGCCGAAGCTACGCGAAGGCGCAGCAGGGAGGGGGCCAGGGGGTGGGTAAAAAAGATTGCAGATTGCAGATTGCAGATTTCTGATTTCTGATTTAGTGTCCGGTTAAACCCTTGTAGCTTCATGGAGGCATTAGAATACTTTAATTAATTATCTCGAAACCGAACACGATCAGGCATTTCAACAATTGAACTGGATTTTTACCGGACGCTACTGGTTCCATAATCCATAAATAAAAAAATCTTTGAAATTGATTATCCTCGCGGCAAGCCACGAGGAATCATTTGATTCAAAACCCAAAATCCAAAACGCAAAACCCATCATTTTACGTATATTTGTACTATAAGCTAAAAGCGAAAAAATGAAAAACCTTCTGATATTTATTCTTGTATTCTCTTTTTCAGGAGCCTTCGGCCAGATCACTAAAATGGTCCTGATCAAGAACCAGACTTTCCAGATGAATGGTGAACAGTACGATCAGCCGGCAGAAAAGAAGACAAAAATTTTCGGGCTCACCGTGAATTATGAAACCGGTGAACTGAACGGGGTCGTGAACCTGGCAGACATTGATCTCCTGAATAAGAATCTTGAACCATCTCCCAACCCGGAGCAGGATGTATTGAAAATCAGGGGATTTCTACCTCTGAATGATCTCCTGTATAATCGCCAGGAGCAACAGCATTATAAAGTTGAACTGGATTTTATTATTAATAATTTCACAGTTAGCGTACTCTTCGACTTTAATATTGCCTTTGTTAAAAACACCCAGATGCAGTTTCACAATGTAAGGGCCAATGCTAATATGAACCTGCTCGATTTTAAAGTAGAAGATTTAAACGGCTTCAAGCCTGATGTGAACATTCTCCTGATGTTCGAGATGCTGAACCTGCAGCGATGATCTAAAGATACTATCCCCGGGTTTTTAAAAAGAGGTGTAAGCTTAAGGGGAATTATTTTAAATTTGTGCTTTACTAACAAACCCGGACAGTGAAAACCCGCTTATCATTTTCACTTATTGCCTTGACCGTGCTGACCCTGACACTGGCGTCCTGCAGCAATACCAAACATTTTTCGGAAAACCAATACCTGCTAACACAGAGCAGGGTGCAGTTTACTGATAAAAACCCGGGTATCGATGTTTCTGAGTTAAATGGACTGGTGGAGCAAAACCCGAATAAACGCTTTCTCGGCGTTTTCAGGGCAAAACTTTGGGCCTACAACAGATCATTGCAAGGAAGAGAGTCAAAATTCAATAATTGGCTTGAAAATACTGTTGGTGAGCGGCCGGTGATCCTCGACACTTCCATGGCCCGGAGCAGCTGTCGCGAAATGGAAACTTACCTGGGGAATGTAGGATACTTCAACTCCGATGTAAACTATGCTGCTCAATATAACGAGAAATCAAAAGAAGTTCAAATCTTCTACCATGTAAACCCTTCGGTTCCATATCATATAAAAAGTGTCAGATATGAAATTGATGAGCCTGAACTTAACAGGTGGATCATGCGGGATACCAGCAGATCCCTGATCAAAAAGGGGAGCATTTACAATGTGTATACCCTGGATAAGGAAAGGGAAAGGATCACAAATTTTTTGAACATCAACGGTTATTATGGCTTCGTGAAAGATTATGTCTTTTTTGAGGTTGACAGTGCGTATGGATCCAGGGAAATGGAACTGTTCGTGAAGGTTAAAAATATAAGTATTCCGGATCCTGATTCTGCCGGTAAATTCATTGAAAAAAAGCATTATAGGTATAAGATAGACAAGGTAGTCATATACCCTGATTATGAACCTTCAAGGCAGATGTTTCAAGAGCAGGGATTGGATACATTGCGTGCAGAGATCCACCAGATAAATAAAGACCAGCCTGCAAACTTTTATTATGTCGTTTACAGGGATAAGTTGCGCATAAACCCGAAAATACTTTCACAAATGGTGCTGATAGAGGATGATGAGCCCTACAATATAAAAGATGTTCAGCAAACCTACAAGCGCTTAAAATATCTCAGCATTTTCAGGTATGCAAACATCAGTTTTCATGAAACTGCCCCGATGGCTGCATCTGACAGTAACTTTAAAAGCCTTGAATGCCGGATCAATCTCCAACGGGCACCTTTACATCAATACAGCATAGAGGCAGAGGGAACAAACTCAGGCGGGGATTTGGGCATGGGAGGCAATATCACCTACAGGAACCGGAATATTTTTCGGAATGGTGAAACTTTCCAGTTAAAGTTCAGGGGGGCCATGGAAGCACAGCGGACCAGCAATACCGAAAATGAAAATCAACAGGAATTTCTTTTCTTCAACACTTTTGAATGGGGAGTGGAAGCCATGATCAGCTTCCCGCGTTTTCTTATCCCTGTTAAGCTGGAAAGATTCCCCAAATACTTCAGGCCGACAACAAGCATCAGCACCGGTATAAATTTCCGAAAACGCTCTACCTACGACAGGTATATCTTAAATTTCACCTTCGGGTATAAATGGCAGGAATCAGAATATAAAACACATATATTACAACCTTTTAATATCAGTTCTGTAAAAGTTTATCCTACACCTGAATTTACAAAGGAACTTGAAGCAATCAACGACCCCAGGCTAAAGGACCAATATACAGATCATCTTATCACTGCCCTGCAATACAGTTTTATCTTCAACAACCAGGACATTAAGAAAGTAAAAGATTTCATCTATTTCAGGGGTAATGTTGAGACATCCGGAAATATGTTTTATTTGTTTAATAATTTGCTCAACACCGATCCGGACTCAGCAGGTGTATATTATATTGCAGGGATCAGGTATGCCCAATATGCCAAAATGGATTTTGATTTTCGCTACTACCTCATGGCATCACGAACCAATCAGGTGGTATTCCGGGCAATCGCCGGTTTAGGAATTCCTTTCGGAAACTCTGATGCACTCCCGTTTGAAAAGGGATTTTACCTGGGGGGGGCCAATAGTATGCGGGCATGGATTTACCGTGGGCTTGGTCCGGGGGGCTTCGTTGATCCCGGAACCAATATCGACAAAATGGGTGAAATATTATTAGAAAGCAATATTGAATACCGCTTTCCGATATACAGCTTTTTCAAGGGTGCGCTTTTTTATGATGCAGGAAATGTTTGGTTGCTTAACCGGGACGACAACTTCACCAATGCTGAATTTAAATTTGATACATTCTATAAACAGATCGCCATGGATGCCGGTTTTGGGTTCAGGTTCGATTTTAAGTTTTTTATTTTCAGGGTAGATTTTGCCTTGAGGCTGCGCGACCCTTCCAAACCCGAAGGATCAAGATGGGTTGCTGACAAAGGGATATGGTTTTGGAATTTTGGTATTGGTTATCCTTTCTGATTTATCTTATTTATGACAGAGCCCGGATCTTTTGCACAACAATGGCTGAATGCTTTCCCATATCCTCCTACCGGTGGACAAAGAGAGATTATTGGCAGGATATCCGAATTCATATTGGCCACCAAAGAAAATCAGATCTTTTTACTTAAAGGCTATGCCGGCACGGGAAAGACTTCCCTGATAAGTTCCCTGGTAAATGTTTTGAAAATCATAAATATGCGTTCTGTATTGCTTGCACCCACAGGCCGCGCTGCCAAAGTGATCTCTTCTTATTCCGGTCACAGAGCACAAACCATTCATAGGAAATTGTATACGCAAACCGTCACATCAGACGGCAGGATACGCCTTAGCCTTACTTCCAATAAACATAAGAATACGCTTTTTATAGTGGATGAAGCATCCATGATCTCTGACTCCTCTGCTTCTGACAGGAGCATGTTTGGCAGCCGAAGACTGCTTCATGACCTGGTGGAGTATGTTTACCATAGTGAAAACTGTAAGCTACTGCTGATCGGAGATACTGCCCAGTTACCCCCGGTAGGTTTAGATCTGAGCCCCGGGCTGGATCCCGATTATCTCAGGAATAATTTCAGCCTGGAGATTACAGTTGCTGAACTTCGTGAGGTTGTCAGACAGGCACGCGACTCGGGAATCCTCAGCAATGCAACCGCTTTGCGTGAAAAAATCAGCCTGGATGTGCAAAATATGCCCTTTTTTAGCAATGCCGGATTCAATGATGTGATCAGGCTGAACGGGACTGAACTGCAGGAATATCTCCAGGACACTTACGCCTCAGGAAATCTTGAGGATACGGTGATCGTCTGCCGGTCAAATAAACGGGCCAATATTTTCAACCAGGAGATACGCAAGCGCATTATCTATCATGAAAATGAACTGACTGCCGGTGATTATCTCATGGTGGTGCGGAACAATTACTTCTGGTTACCGAAGGGCTCTGAAACAGGCTTCATTGCCAATGGCGATATGATAGAGATCCTGCGGATCAGAAATACGAAAAGACTCTATGCTTATCGTTTTGCAGATGTTACCTTCAGATTGATCGACTATCCTGAAGAGAAGGAAGTGGATGCCTTTATTATGCTTGATACATTGATGGCAGAATCTCCGGCCCTGCCACCCGACAGGCAATCCAGCTTTATGGAAACTGTCATGCAGGACTACCAGGAGATCCCTTCTTATGGAAAACGAATTGAAAAACTTCGTAAAAACCCTTATTTCAACGCCTTACAGGTAAAATTCGCCTATGCCCTTACATGTCATAAAACCCAGGGTGGACAATGGAAACATGTTTTTATTGACCAGGGGTACTTGAAGGAAGATATGATCGATAAAGAATATATGAGGTGGTTGTATACGGCCATCACCAGGGCTACTGAAAAAGTATATCTTGTAAATTTCCTTGATGTAATGTGGCAATAATTAATTTCATAATAAATCCTAATTAAAAAAGCTGATATAAACATGAAACAAAAAAGCCGGCTCTTACTGCAAAGAATGCTTAGCGTCATTTTATTTGCCCTGTTATTTCTGGCCTCATCTTCCGGTATATGGGCGCAGGTACTTTTATACGAGGAACAACGTGGAGACGAGGTTTTTCATTACCATTATTCTTTTCTGGAAACCCCTGATGGGTACACTATACATGTTGCCCGCCTGCAAGGTTCCGATACAACTGACAAGCAGATCCTCGTGACCGGCCCCGACTTTAAAACCCTTTCATGGAGGTATATCCGCTTTGGGGAGGAGACGGATGTTCTTGCAACACTCAGGCCGGATGGTGTACACATCGAAGGCGTTCTCGATGGTGATGAAATGGATGATATAGAAGAACTGGATGATGATGAACCCTGGATACAGTTATTTCCTATGAACCCCGGTATGGAAAATTTCATCAGATCTGAGGAGGAAGAGATCGTTTTCTGGTCTATCGGAACTGAAAGCCCGGCCGATATGGAAATCAACAGTTTCAGTGCTGAAAAGGAAGAAGCTGAGTACTCCGGAGAGTTTGCGTGCGAAGTTCAGAAGATTAATTTTTCTCCCACGGGATGGAAATCCTTTTTCTGGGATGGCGATTATTATTTTCGGGTGACAGATGCACGTGTAGTAGGCTATAGGGGGGATGGCGCTCCCGGAAAGCCAAGTGCCAAAACGACTCTTATCAAAGAAGAAAAATAAATAATATTAAGTCCTGCTAATGAGCACAAGGGCATGTGCGGAGATGCCCTCACCCCTACCTTCGAAGCCAAGGCCTTCGGTAGTGGTTGCCTTTACAGAAACATCCGATAAATCAATCTGAAGAAGCCCGGCGAGTGTTTTTCTCATATCCCTGATGTACGGGGCAAGCTTAGGTGCTTCCAACAAGAGGGTAGAATCAATATTCAGGATTTCCCAGCCCCTTTCATCCAGCATCCCCTTTACTTTCTTCAGCAGGATCTTGCTATCGATATCTTTGTAAGTTGCATTGGATTCTGGAAAATGCTTTCCTATATCCCCGAGTGCAAGAGCACCAAGCAGTGCATCGCAAATTGCATGGATCAGCACATCGGCATCGGAATGGCCGTCAAGGCCAAGTTCATATGGGATCAGAATACCCCCAAGCCACAATTCCCTTCCAGGCACAAGCCTGTGAGCATCATAACCATGGCCGATACGGGTTTTCATGAATAAATTACTGACCTTTAAATGCGTCAAAATCGAAGAGGAGAGAAAAACGTAAGGTGTTTTCCAGCGGATTTTGCTGTTCCAGCGGGATCAGGTATGCAAAGTCCAGGCTAAATACATTGTATCTCAAGCCCGCTCCCAGGGTGAAAAACTTACGATTTCCTTTGGTTTTATCTTCATAAAAGAAGCCACCTCTGATCGCAAACATCTTGTTGTACCAGTATTCGACACCACCGCCAAAGCTGAATTCACGCATTTCCTCAGAGAAACCGCCCGGTGCATCATACCATGACTGGACCATCCCTTGCACCACCGATACCTCAGGATCCATTCCCTTTGCAATGAGTTTCTTACCATCGGGGCCTACAATGAACTGGCCACTTGTATCCCTATAGTAGATAGGGGGAGTGGGAACAAGCAATTTATTAATGTCCAGCATAAAAGTCATGCTGTTATACTCATCAATATTGATGGTAAGTGAAGGGCCGATCCTGAAATTAGTCGGAATAAAATCTTTTTTGATATTGGTTTGGCTGTAGGATATCTTTGAACCTATATTCGAAATATTCAATCCCCAGGCAAAGACACCGTCAATGGCCCCGAGTTCTATATCACTCTGGTAATACACCGAAACATCAGCAGCAACAGACATCCCGGCACTGGATTCGGCCCCACCAACATACTGTCCCTGGGTAAGGTTTGAATAAATAAACCTGGCAGCGATCCCTCCTGACCATTTCTCCGAAAACTTCCTGGCATAGGTTCCATCAAGGGAGAATTCATAAGGAGAATAATAGTTCAGCGGATTTCCTATTTCATCGGTAAAAAGAATTTCACCCAGTGAAAAATACCTGAGGCCTATGGCAACAGTTTGCCTGTCATCAATTTTATAATAGCCAGTCAGATAACCCAGATAAATATCATTTACAAGTTTCCTCAGCCAGGGGCTGAAAGAAAGGGAAAAACCCATTTTCTTATCAATAAAAGCGTATTTGGCCGGATTCCAGTTTAAGGAGTTGGCATCAGGTGTTGAGGCAACACCTGCATCACCAAGGCCCCCTCCCCTGGCATCAGGAGCGATCATCAGAAAAGGAACAGCTGTTGTAATCGTATTCAGCCTGTCTTTACCACCCACCTCATCATATGTTATCTGGGCTTTCAAGGACATGATCCCGGCTATAAGAATGATTATTAATAGACTACTTCGTTTCATATAGTAAACAGATTTTTTGAGCGTGCAAATTTAACGATTATTTAATAACTATATTGCACCCCTGCATTTATATTCATTTATAATGAGAATCTTCGGTTTAAATACCGGTACTAATTTTTTTGACCAGAGAGATCACTGCATACTTCCGGTAAATATCAGTTTAGAAGTTTGGACAAAGAGCGTACCCTGTTCATCCGTAACGTACATGCGGTAAATGTATATCCCGTTCCCCAGTTTATTGCCTCCCGAGTCTGTTCCATCCCAAAGCAGCGGACTGATAGTCAGGCCTTCGGCAGCAGCCTGTTGCCTTAAGCTTGTAACATGTTGTCCACTGATGTTGAATATCCTGATCTCGATATCAAAACTGTTTCCGGGTTTATTATGGTAAAAAACAAAGTGAGTCGTTTCATTGAATGGGTTAGGGTAATTCATCACTCCTGTCAATGCAACGGGTGTATCCACACTCACTATAAACTCAATGCTTTTCTCAGAGGCGTTGTTCATATTATCCCAGGCCTTGAGTGTAAGGGTATGCAAGCCATCCTCCAGTGCTGAATAAGGAAAGCTCACCCATCCCGACTGGTATGAGTCAAGGTCAGGATCAAAAATATCATTCAGGATTTCAATGTTCAGTGGGTCTCCATCCAGGGTGAGTGTAATGTCACGCCCAATGCCGTTTCCTGTATAATTGATCCCATGTTCATCAAACAGATACGCCATAAACACAGGCTCCTTATCGGTCAATCCTCCTGAAACAAATTCAGTATTGTTCATGTAAAGGCTCAATTCCGGTCCTTCGTGGTCGGGAATAACATCCTGGTTCACACCACCGGTTTTAATCTTATAATACCCATGTGCATCACGATTGTTTAGCGTATCATAAGCATAGTAGCTGATCTTTCCGAAACCATAATAGGTCGCCATATTCTGGGGCATGAAAAAAGTGAAAGTAAATTCCCCGTTCACCACGCTGAATTTGCCTTCATAAAGTTTCTGCCCCATTACATAGAACTGTGCCGGTAGTGACCCGGCATCATTCCCCAAGGTCGATAACCTCACCTCCTTGTCATAAACTGAGGGGTACAGTATTCCATTAAAATCTTTAACTGTATCACCCTCAAGGTCTGTGATTACGCCATGAACCGTGACTTCTGACATGGCACTGAGGGTATCATCCGGGATGGAGGTTTCGTTTCCGTTAATTTGCAGGGTTTCTATGTTCAGTTGGGGGTAAGCGAGTCTCAAAGCGGGATCACCCAGCAAAACAAAGTTTTTAATATTTGTTCCGTTGTTCTGGTCTGTCTTGGCCATACGCATAATATCTCCAAGCCTGTAAAACTCTCCCCCGGGCCTTTTGAACATGAACTTGTAAACAGCTTTATTCAATCTGAAGTTAGGATCAGCCCATGCAAGGCGGGAAGTTGTCAGCAAGCCAATTCCCCCACCTCCCGGATTCAGGAACACGTATTCTCCTGCAGAAATGATGGCCGGGTCATCATAACGGGAAAACTCGCAGGTAGCGGTGATAAAAAGCGGTAAGCGGTTCCAGTTTGTCCATGCGTTGATGGCAGGTATGTCCAGGATGCTTTCATGAGCCCACCCGCCTTCACCACCATGCCCGGTATAGTTCAGCACAAGGCCTCCGATATCCATCATCCGGTTAATGGCAATATTAACATCGGGGTATCGTGTTCCTGAGGGCGATGAAACCTGCGGAAAAGCATCCAGATAAATTTTATGCCTGTTGTATACGTGATAGCCTGTATCAATCATATATTGCAATTTCTCAGCTTGAGTAAAATGAAGGTTCTGATCCTCATCATCAGCAATGAAGCATATGTTGTTCCACCAGTTGCCCAGCACATCAGGTTTTAAGGTCATGTATGTTTCTATCTTATCAACCATTTCATCTGCCTGTTCAATGGTATGTACGGGAAATCGCCCGATGCCGATATCAACTGATTTGCCATATGCATTCACCCCTTCAGAGGGATCAAACAATCCGAAAAAGTCGTCAGTTACAAAAGAATATCCCAGTTTCAATGCCTCGAGCGACTGGTAAGCAGGGATAAAATTGGTATTATTGGGCACCCGGTCCTTATAATCGTATGAGGCATCACCAAGCAAGAGGACATAGCGTGGTTTATTTGCCGAATCAGCTTTTTCATAAAGCATACGCAAGAAATCCCTGATGGCAGCCGGGTCTTGTTTCCCTGATCCAAACTCGTTGTAAATCTCCTGCTGATTTACAATGAAGCCGTTCATATTGTCAAATGTCTGGTGCAATGTCAGCATGCGCTCTGCCTGTTCCATGAAATCGGGATGGGTGAGTATGATATATTCCACAGGTTCATAGCTGTGCAGGTTCTGGTTTTGCACCTCCTCGATAAATTCAGCACTGCCAAAATCACTTCCGGAAAAAGCAATGAATTCCCTGATCTCATCCGCCGGAGCTATAAAAGTGTAAATATCTCCCGAAAGGAAGCCGCTTTGACTTGTAATGTCAAAGGGATCCGTTACATCCCATACGATCATATTGCTATCAGCTCCTGAGATCTTATACTCGGCAACTTCTCCCTGGCCATAACTCAGATGATCCCGAAACGACATGTCGGAGCCGTCAAAGATGAGTTTACGTCTTGCATTAAGCGCAATATAGTTCATCCATCCGAGGGAGGTTGAAACCGGTTTGTCATATTCAACCCGGATGGTGATATCGTCACCCTGAAGAGGGTAAAACCCAATCGTGTCAGGCGTGGTGGTCCAGGCATAGACCGTTGTGCCAATGATGATCTTGGATACGGGGGCTTTCAACAGATGCTGGCTGCCATAGTAGAAATCGAAATTACTCTCGATGGTAGAACGAGCGGCAATATTGGTCTTCAAGCTGGCCATGTAATCCTCACTTATGTTAGGGAAATTAAATGAGAATTCATACATTGTCTTTTCACTAAATAGTTCTCCGTACCACTCCCTTCCGGTCTTTAATATGTTCACTTCATCAGCCTCATGAACATCATAATCTGAAAACTCACTCACATAAGCAGTAGGAATAAGCCCTGGATATTCGATGGGCGATACTCTCTTTCCGGCTTGAGAACCAACATTCAAAAAGTAGCATGTCTGGTCAGTATAATGGTTGACCCTGTGTGAAAATATTCCGTATCCTTGAAAAGGTACAAAATTCCATTTAATGGACGACTGGCCATAAAAGAGGATAAAGTCCTCTTCATCAAACACACCGTCTTCCTCTCCATGCACATAGATCGGGTTTTCGATCAGGTCATCGAACCTTTCATCTGAATTCTTCTCAGGCACAATTCCATTTCCATTACCAAAAAGCCTGATCTTAGATGGATCCAGCGTTGAGGGAGAGATCCCCATCTCTTCAATATCCCCGTATGAAATTTTATACATCCCGGTCTTGTCTGTGGCTATACGGTACCACTTGCCTGCTGCAAGCACTGAGTTGTCGACAAATGAACGCTTTGCCGGCCCTGCAGCAGACATCATCACTTCATATTCCAGTTCCACTACACATGAATCCAACACTTCCAGCTCGCCGTATTTCAGATTTCTAAAAGGAAGAATGAGAATTTCAGCATATGCCATTCCCCACTCATATACTATGTTGGTGACAAGCTTAAATTCAGGGCCAATGTAACTGATCCCGGCAACATCCTGAATTCCGGAATGTGTATATACGCTCGCATATTCCTTTATCATAGTGCCTATAACAGCCAAATCATTCGAGGGCAGCTTAATGCGTTTGATGTAAACAGGTAACATACCAAATGCATCATCCAGGCGGGCATCTTCAAAATCCAGCGCCACTGCGGAAATGTCAGCGTTCAGATATCTTGTTTCAATGGAGTACCCGCTGATACTTACAGGGATTCGATCATTTTGGCCACGAACAAAGAGAAAAGAAATAATTAACAGAAAAAGAGTAATATGTATTTTCATCTTTAATTAAATAACAATTTTATATTATCAAGACATTTCTTTCTGAGAAGAGGTTGCCTGCCCTTCAGGAAATAAATTGTCCGGATCCTGTTTAACGCAGGATCACAAGTTTTTCAAGTTTTTCAGCATAGGAGCCATCATAGCTTCTCACCCTGATCTTATATATGTATACACCGCGGCCTATTCGGTCACCGAAATCATCCAGGCCGTCCCAGTATATAGGTTCAGAACGATAGCCATCAGTCATAACAAACTCGTCGATGGTTTTGATCAATCTGCCGGAAACCGTATATATCTGCACCAAAACCTCAAGCATTGTATTTGGCTGGTTATGGTCAAAATAAAATGCGGTGCTTGTCGTAAAAGGGTTTGGGTAATTCAGCACATGGTCTATGGCCATCTCTGCTGATTCAGCCACTATAAATTCCGTGTATGATTCAGAGGAATTGTTGTGGACATCCCATACTTTCAATTTGAGTGAATGGCTTCCATTAGAAAGGGAAGAGTAGGGATACCTGATCACTCCGGTAGTATAGCTGTCTATATCCGATTCATAATAATCATTAATGATCACGGATTTATTATTGTCGGAATCGAGCGTAGTCACAATATCGTGGCCGATCCCGGTGCCTACGGTATTCACACCACTTGAATCACTTACAAATGCCAGCAATACGGGATTTTCATCTGTGATTCCGCCATAAGCAAAATTCTCATCGTTCATATAAATCTGAATCTCAGGACCATGCACATCCGGCGGAACATTGCTGTCGAAACCGCCGATCAGGATCTTTTCATAATATCCGCTGGCATCAGAAACTGTGTTATTCGCATAATAGCTTATCTTTCCATAACCGTAATTGTAAGATATATCCTTGGGAACGATGAATGTAAATGAAAATTCACCATCGATAACCTTCGCTTTTCCCTTATACAGGATTGCGAGCAAGAGTTCAAAAGTGAATGGATTACTGTCAGGGTCCGTAACCAGGGTTTCTATCTTGGTTGGTTTATCGTATACCGTAGGCCTGATGATGCCATTAAAGGAAGTGATAACACTCCCGCCTTCATCAACAACACTGCCTGTTACAGTTATCTTCTGGAGAGCCTTAACGGTATCGCTCTGGTTACTGACTGCAATATTATTGATTTTCAATGTGATTACATCGTGCTCAGGATAGGCAAGCCTTAATGCGGGATCACCAAGCAATATAAATTTCCTGTCATTGTCACTGATGCCACCATTTTTATTTTTTGCCAGACGAATCAGATCCCCAAAGCGTGGATATTCCCCGTCTATTTTTTCAAACATAAAATCATACATGGCATTATTCAGTTCGAAATTAGGAGATCCATAGGTTGCACGTGCCGTGGTAAACAGAGATACTGCACCACCATTGGGGTTGAGCAGCACTAATTCTCCTGCTGATACACGTGTGGGATCATCATAACGGCTGAATTCACAGGTTGCTGTAATGAAGATGGGCAGCTTATCATAATTAGACCAGCTATTGATATCCGAGATCTCGAGAATTCTTTCATGTGCCCAGCCGGCTTCACCCCCATGCCCGGTATAGTTCATGATAAGTGTACCTTTTTCAATTCTTCTGTTAATGGCCTCGTTGACAAGTGGTGCCCGCTGACCGCCCGATGTACTGAGCTGGGCATACGCATCAAGGTAGATCTTATCAATATTGAGGTTTCCATATGTAGTGTCAAGCCGTGTAGCCATTTTTTCAGCATGAAACTCCATATGAAGGTTCCCATCCTGATCGTCTGCAACGAAACAAACCACGTTCCTCCAGCTTCCGTAAACAGCTTCACCGCCATTTGCATAGTGAATGGTCTTATCAACCATCTGTCTGGCTGATTCCTGTGTTGAGACCACAATCCTGCCAATACCAATATCAAGCATATTATTGCTTCCGCCACCACCTTCCCCATCATCCAGAAAACCATAGAAATCATCGGTTGCAATGGAAGTGATGATATTCATGGACCTGGCATCCTCCCAGGTAGGGACAAAATTCGAATTATCTTCCAGGCGGTCCTTATAATCATATGAGGCATCGCCAAAAAGCATCAGGTAACGGCATTCCTCGTTCGCAGGAGATTCGTCATACAGCATTTTCATAAAGTCCCTGATGGCAGTGATGTCCTGGGCTCCAGAGGAAAACTCATTATATATTTTATCAATATCTGTGAGGAATACATCCAGTCCGTCGAAATTGATGTGGTGATTCGCCAGACGTGTTGCTTCTGCCATAAATGCCGGATGTGTAATGATCACCAGGTCAGGATTGGCAATGCCATGCAGGTTCTGATTGGGAACTTTCCCTACAAAAGAAACACTGTAATATGAAGATCCGTCGAAGGCGATATATTCACCCAGGCTATCGGCCGGAAGTCTGAACTTCAATGTGGATCCGTTGAGGGCAGTTCCAACTTTTGCAATATTCAATGGATCTGTGATATTCCATACCAGGATAGATGATGTTGCACCTGAAAGTTCAAATTCAGCTATGTTTCCGGGTCCTGCAGAAAAAGGGTCACGGAAAGCCATCATGCCACCGGAAAATTTCAAATGCCGGCGTACGTTCAGGGCGATATAATCCATCCACCCGATTGAGGCGGATAATGGCTTGCTGTAAGTAACTTTTAATTTGATCACGGAAGTGGAGGCATTGAACTCGCTTTCCGAAACAGCAGTTTTTGCATACTGATCTGTGGTAAATGATACGGTATAAACAGGCAGGGTTTCGACCAGTTGCGTACCATTGATATAATACTTAAAATTACTTGAAACACTTGACCTGGCCGCTACCCTGGTTTTCATCTTCACAGCTTCTGAGACATTGATATCCGGAAAACTAAAAGAATAGTCCACGCTTGTCTGCACCTCATAGGGTGGGTACTCGAACCAGTCGCGCCCGGTCCTGACAATATTCATTTCATCCTCTTCAATAAATTTCCTGTCGGAGAAGCTGCTTACAAGATGGGTGTATGGCTGAGTAGTAGATGCCTGTGATTGAATCCGCTTCCCTGCACCCAGGTCTACAGTAATAAAATAATATGTCAGATCAGAATACAAATTCACTTTATGATTAAACTTTTCCGTTATAGGATCCCAGGCCCATACGTCCGGCGACTCACCATAAAACAGGATATAATCACCTGGGTCGAAACTACCATCGGCTTCGCCGTAAACAAAAATCGTATTTTCCATAAGGTCGTCATACCTGAAAGCAGAGCAAGGTTCCGGCAGCATTCCACCGCCATTTCCGTATACCCTAAGGTTACGCGGATCTATGGATGACGGATTTATTCCCATCCCCGAGAGATCATTATAAGTGATCCTATGAATTCCGGTAAATTGCACGGCTACTTTATACCAGTTACCCGATGCCAGCACTGAATTTTGCTTATATACTTTTGAGCCTGCAACATGCAACATTGGTTTCTCGATCACCCTGATGCGGACTGTGAATGAAAGCAGTTTCTGATACCTTCCGCTCACAGGATCACGTCTGAGAGGCACAAAAGCAAGGGTCGCATAGGGCTGTTTTCGCGCTACCGCAATTTCAGTCCTGACTTCTATATTTTCTTTGATAAGATTTACGCCATTCAGGCTTTTCATGCTTTCAGAACTCATATTTTCCCATACCATGTTCGTGATGATCGCCTCAAGTTCGGCATGGGCCACTGAAATCCTGAATTTTTCTTTATAGACCGGCAGGCTGGCTGTTTCAAGATCGTAGCGAGCACCGGCAAATGACAATTCAGTCACAGTCCTGTAATCTGTGATCTTTAACTTGCTTATCGGGGTCCAGACAATCTTTCTGCTGAATGGGCCAATATCAGCTACAGCAGATAGCGGAATAAAAAAAAGGATCAATAATAAAACTATTAAACTCCGTTTTAGCATATGCTTCAGGTTACGACCCGTGGAGGATCAGATTTTATGGGCAGATACAGATAATTACAAAAACAATATTATGTATATCTAAATTACATTTTTAAACGTTTTACTTGTGTTTATATTGCAAAAATATACCTGGAGCAGTAAAAATTTAATCATATTATAAAAAATGTTTGTATTATTGTATGCTTAATTTCATGTGCTCATTTTTGAAGACAGGATGACCAGATCAACTCATATTATTATACTTCTTATCTTTCTGGGTTTGGCTTTTAATAGCAGGGGACAATCCCTGCCTGATCCTCATTTTTCGCAGTTTTACGCCAATCCGCTTTACCTGAACCCTGCCTTGGCAGGCTCGAATGTATGTCCGCGCCTGAACCTTGGTTACAGGAACCAATGGCCGTCATTGCCCAATAATTTCGTTTCCTACAGCGCTTCTTTTGACATGTACGTTTCAAAGATCCACGGTGGAGTCGGAGTTTATTTTTTGAGTGATAATGCCGGAGGGCTGTTAAATACCAATATTATCAGTGCAATGTATTCATACCGGCTACAGGTCGGTAACTGGACTTATGTCAATTTCGGACTGGAGGCCAGCTTTATACAAACAAAGCTGAATTGGAGCGAATTGATCTTCGGTGATATGATCGATCCCAATCAGGGAGTGGTGAACCCGACATCAGAAATACCTCCCGATAATAGTACTCTGGCGTATCCTGACTTTGATGCCGGCCTGACATTTTCATATAAAGGCTACATTTACGGAGGGGTAGCAGTCCATCATCTTACTGAACCCAGTAATGCTTTCTATGATGCAAACAGCAGTAAGCTATATATGAAGTTTACCGTGCATGGCGGGGTCTTTATTGATCTCACCGGCAGCAGCCAGCGGGATGAAAATTATGGAAGCTTTTCCATTTCACCAAATTTTCTTTACATGCAACAGGATAACTTTCATCAATTAAATGTAGGTTTGTATGTAAATAAGCGGCCGTTCATCGCCGGCGCATGGTTCAGGCATAACTTTGAAAATGCCGATGCCATCGTTCCCATGATCGGGCTGGAATGGAAAGGGCTGAAAGTCGGATATAGTTATGATATCACACTTTCACAGCTCAAAAGCACAACGGGCGGAGCACATGAGGTGTCGCTCGGATGGCAATTTAATTGTATGGATCAAAAAAGAAGAAGGATAAAGGCAATAAATTGCCCAAGGTTTTAGTTAATAACTCACATATACTAAAAAAGATAGACAAAAATGATGAAGCACAGCAAATTAGCCCATTTATTTATGATGGTGATGATCATTGCATTACTGTCATCCTGTAGCCTCTTCAAAAAGAGAGAATATTCCAGGACAACAGGCTGGGAATACAACAATCCTGAGAATGGCGGGTTTGAAGTTTCCCCTGTAAAAGAGCAATATACGGGCCCCGGACTGATCCTCATCGAAGGAGGTACTTTTGTCATGGGATCCACTCAGGAAGACTTGATGTTCGACTGGAACAACTATCCACGGAGGGTAACCATCGCTTCCTTCTATATGGATGAAACGGAAGTCAGCAACCTGGACTATCTCGAATACTTGTATTGGTTGAAAAGAATTTTCGGTACAGACTATCCACAGGTATTTGTAAATGCATTACCGGATACGCTCGTCTGGCGCGACAGGTTATCCTATAATGAACCCCTGGTGGAAACCTATCTTCGCCATCCCGCATATAACAATTATCCCGTTGTCGGGATATCATGGCTGCAGGCAAATGATTACTGCTCCTGGAGAACAGACAGGGTGAACGAGCAAATGCTCATCCTGGAAGGAATCCTTGATCCCGATCCGGATCAGAGAAATGAAAATAACTTCAACACTGAAGCGTACCTTGCCGGCCAATACGAAGGCCTGGTGAACAAACCCCTCAGGAACCTGAACCCCAATTCAACAGGTGAACGTAATGCAAGCATGAGAGATGGGCTCATTACACCGCGTTACAGGCTCCCAACCGAAGCTGAATGGGAATATGCAGCATTGGGACTGATTGGCAACACGCTGTATGAAAGAATTGTAGAAAGAAGAAGATATCCATGGAACGGAAACTATACCCGTACAGATGAAAAGAAGTATTACGGAAGCTTTGTTGCCAACTTCAAAAGAGGCCGTGGTGATTATATGGGTGTCGCCGGCAACCTGAATGACGGTGCCGATATCCCGGCTCCGATTGGTTCTTACTGGCCAAACGATTATGGCCTCTATAATATGGGTGGTAATGTCAGCGAATGGGTGCTTGATATCTACAGGCCGCTTAGTCTCGAAGATTTCTCCGATTACAATCCTTACAGGGGGAACGTCTTTATGAATGCTGTACGCGATCAGGACGGTTTCCTGGTAGAAAAGGACAGTCTCGGAAGAATCAGCTATGAAGAGGTTCCTGACGAAGACCTCGTTGGAAGAACCAATTATCGCAAAGCTGACAATATTAACTACTTTGATGGCGACCAGATGTCACATCTTTCTGAAAGCAGTGACTGGCTGTCAGAGCCCACTGAATCGAATCAGACCAATGGCATGTATGAATATGGCGTAACCTCACTGATCAGTGATGAAGCCCGTGTATACAAAGGTGGTTCATGGAAGGACAGGGCTTATTACCTCAGTCCCGGACAGAGAAGATTCCTGAATGAAAATATGGCAAGCAACTTTATCGGATTCCGTTGTGCCATGTCAAGGATGGGCAGCCCGAATCCAGGCCACTAATCGCCGGATCCTGATATAATATTCAGCCCCATCCTTACATCAGGGATGGGGTTTTTTTATCTTTGCAGATGATGGAAGTGATCAAAGAACTTTACAGGCAATATCTTCTCTCCAGCGGGGTCACAACAGATTCGCGCTGTGTTAAAAAAGGGAATATCTTTTTTGCCCTGAAAGGCGGGAATTTTGATGGCAACGCGTATGCAGCAGCCGCACTGGAAAATGGTGCAGCATTGGCTATCATCGATAATGAAGAATTCAATACTGTTCCCGGATGTCTTCTTGTTCCTGATGTCCTCTCATGCCTGCAGGACCTGGCAGCTTATCACAGAAAGCAACTGAGTATACCTGTGATCGGGCTAACAGGCACGAATGGGAAGACCACAACAAAGGAACTGATATATAAAGTGCTTTCCGGAAAATACGACACACACGCCACAGCAGGAAATTATAATAACCATATAGGAGTACCCTTAACGATACTCGGAATTTCTGAGCACACAGAGATCGCTGTCGTTGAAATGGGTGCCAATCATATTGGAGAGATCGCCCTGCTATGTGAAATTGCATCCCCCGGCTATGGGCTTATCACCAATATTGGCAAAGCCCACCTCGAAGGTTTTGGTGGATACCAGGGTGTGATCAAAGCAAAGACTGAAATGTTCGACTATCTCCGTAAAGTAGCAGGAACGGCATTTGTTAATCATGATGATGCGTTTTTGATGAGTCTTGCCGGCAAACTTAAAAAACTAACTTATGGCACAGATGCCGGGGCGGATCTGCGGGGACAAGTCACCTCATCCATACCTTTCCTTGAGATCTTATGGCATACTGATGATGCTTCGCTTCAGATCCCATCACAACTATATGGTGATTACAACTTTGAAAATATAATGGCAGCGATCTGTGTGGGAATGTCTTTTGGCGTTGATCCCAAAGATATTGTCAGTGCCATTTCTGAATATCTTCCCGACAATAACAGGAGCCAGGTGATCAAAAGCAGATCCAATGTTATTTACATGGACGCCTATAATGCGAACCCTAGCAGCATGATGGCAGCAATTATCCATTTTGAAAAACAAAGCGGAAACAAAAAGGTATTGATTCTTGGTGACATGTTTGAGCTTGGAGAAGAATCAGCGCAAGAACATCAGAAAGTACTTGATAATATTCGCAAAAAATTTCAGGGGGTGATGCTGATAGGTCCTGCATTCTCTGATATTTGTCGCGATGAAGAATTCTACACATTCAGGGACACGGATGAGGCTGCCGAATGGCTTCAAAAGCATCCTGTTGAAGATGCAAGCATACTTGTGAAAGGATCACGTGGCATCACACTGGAAAAACTACTTGATCATTTATAATAAAAAATTGAAAAGTCATTCTGGCATTGGCATTATGTCGGGGACCTCTCATGACGGGCTGGACCTGGCTCATTGTATCTTCAGGAATGATGGTGAATCGTGGTCTTTCGAGATCACCCATGCAGAAACCATCGCCTATGGTGATGAATGGAAGCCGAAGCTGCTTGGTCTTCCAAAAGCCAATTCCGACACCATCAGCAAGGCAGACCAGGAACTGGGTGAATATATTGGAATTTCTGTTGATCATTTTATCAGCAAGCACAAGCTAAAGCCTGATTTCATCGCTTCACACGGGCATACTATCTTCCACGATCCTTCCCAAAAACTTACGCTGCAAATAGGAAATGGCCAGCTGATATCCTCTATCTGCCGTTTGCCTGTTGTTAATGATTTCAGAAGCAGTGATGTGGCTATGGGCGGTCAGGGAGCACCCCTGGTTCCTCTGGGAGACCTGCTGCTGTTCCCCGATTATGATTACTGTCTGAATCTGGGTGGCATTGCCAATATTTCATACGACAAAGAAGGAGAAAGAATTGCTTTCGACATTTGCCCGGTGAACATGCTTTTGAATTATCTTGCTGAAAAGGCAGGAAAGCCATATGATAATAAGGGACAGATGGCAGCGAAAGGCAGTATTGTACCTTCCTTGCTGGAAGAACTCGAAGGATTGCCTTTTTATGCAATTTCCGGGCCCCGATCGCTTGGGAGGGAATGGGTATCAGAAAATGTGTTTCCCCTGATCAAGCGCTTTGAATATCATAGCCCGCAGGATTTACTGGCCACTTTTACCGAGCATGTTGCCCAAAGGATATCTGTAGTATTACCATACAAGACAGGGAGAACCATGCTGATTACAGGTGGGGGTGCCTATAATGAATTTCTTGTGAATAGGATAAAATACCATTGTGATTTACAAATTCTCATCCCCGACAGGCTTCTCATCGAATATAAAGAAGCCATGATCTTTGCCTTCCTGGGCTTGCTCAGGCTGGAAGGGATCAATAATATATTGGGATCAGTTACCGGCTCAGCTCAGGACCATTGTGCCGGTGAGATAAACTATCCCTGGCAGGGATAATGCTTAAAATTCGAATATCGAATATCGAATAGCGAATAGCGAATAGCGAATAGCGAATGAGCTTGTTAAGCCAATATCTGCATTTGGAAAAAGTATACTGCAGCACCTGCAAGATAACCTATCAATGCAAGAAGCGATATCTTCTTCACATACCAGATGAAGTCAATCTTTTCCAAACCCATAGCGGCAACACCGGCAGCTGATCCAATGATCAGTATACTTCCACCTGTACCGGCACAATATGCAAGGAATTGCCAGAATTGCCCATCCACAACAAAGTCAGCCAGATAACCAACTGCACCGGCATCGACCAGAGGATACATTCCCATAGCTCCGGCTACCAATGGTACATTGTCAACAATAGCAGAAAGCAGGCCAATGATAACATTAATCGCATAGATATTGTGAAGATTTTCATCCAGGTACTTAGCTAACACATCTAAATGTCCCATCGACTGCAATGCCGCTACAGCGGTAAGAATACCCATAAAAAAGAAGATCGTTGGTATATCAACTTTCTTTAGTATAGAGATAACAGTAAGCTTCCTTTTATCTTCTAATGGTTTGTTACGATGCAATATTTCGGTTGTCATCCAGATCACTCCCAGGCCAAACAACATCCCCATATATGGAGGGAGGTGTGTGACAGTTTTGAAAACAGGAACAAATAATAAGGCTGATACACCCATTATCAGGAGTAGCTTCCGTTCAAAAGCACTTACAAATTCTCTTGTTTCCCCATTATCAAGCACAGGCCTTTGCACATCGCCTTTTACGGTAAATGTTACAATAATCAGTGGCACTATCATGGTCACCATACTTGGAAGGAAAACATACATAATAATATTGGCTGTGGTGACCTGTCCCCCGATCCAAAGCATAATGGTAGTTACATCTCCAATTGGCGACCATGCACCACCGGCATTGGCAGCCAGTACCACCATACTGGCAAAAAACCATCTTGTTTTTTTATCATCAATCAGCTTTCGTAACAAGGCAACCATTACGATAGTCGTTGTCAGATTATCAAGTGTAGCTGACATGAAGAATGTGAGAAAGCTAAGGATCCACAGCAATTTCACCTTGTTGGTTGTTTTAATGCGATCGGTTATGATCTTAAAACCCTGGTGTTGATCAACAGTTTCAACGATGGTCATGGCACCAAGTAAGAAGAAAAGTATTGAAGCAATTTCAACGAGATGATGCTCAAGATCATGAACAACAAAGTGTGAGACAGATAGTTCTGTAGCGCCGTCCCAGAGTCTGTCGAACCTGGCATGATCAATGGCCGGATATATAAACGTCATTACATCATGACTAACATCCTGCACTGCTTGCCAGGCCGGGCTCATGTCTAATCCAAGAATACCTGTTGAATTTAAAGCATACAACCCCCAAAGGACGGTACCGGTTAACAAAGCAGAAGCAGCTTTGTCGACTTTAATCGGATGCTCCAGCGCAATCGCAGTGTACCCGAGAATAAAGATGACAACCATTAAAATAAACATAGCTATTGTATTTTATATGTATGGCTGCAAAAATAGAATTATTTTAAGACAGGCAGCGAAAAAGTTGTTATTTAGAAACACATCTAAATAACTCCATTCTTATTTTTGTCCAGCCTCCTAAAAAGCTTGTTTTCAACGCAATTCCAGAGACATAATAAAAAAGGGAAATCTCAGTTAATATTAACAGTCCGGTGTTAACAAAACAGGCTCTGCTCTGCATCCTGCTGCTTAATATCTATCTACATTTAACACAAAATTTTTAAAGATGATCATGAGCTTTTTATTACAAGTACAGACTGTGGCAGGGAATGCCGATATTGAACCGACAGAGATCTCTCTAACGATCTATGAGCTTGTCCTCAAGGGCGGATGGATCATGGCCATACTTGGCCTGCTGTCCATCATTGCCATTTATATCTTCGTTGAAAGATTTTTCACCATCAACAAGGCCTCACGAGAGGACAAGCATTTCATGAACAATATCCGCGACTTCATCAAAAGCGGTCGGGTCGATTCCGGCCTGGCCTTGTGCAAAAGCAACAGGAGTCCGCTTGCCAGGATGATAGAAAAAGGGCTGATGCGGATCGGCAGGCCACTGAATGATATCAATGCCGCCATTGAGAATGTCGGAAAACTGGAAGTGTCGCGCCTGGAGAAAAATGTGGCCGGACTGGCCACCATCGCAGGGGCAGCACCCATGCTCGGATTCCTGGGAACAGTAGTTGGTATGATCATTGCTTTTTATGATATGTCAATGGCCGGAAACAACATCGATATTACATTGCTTTCAACAGGGATCTACCAGGCCATGATCACCACAGTAGGTGGCCTGATCGTTGGGATCGTAGCTTATGTATGTTACAATATTTTGGTCGCAAGAATCGAAAAGCTTGTCTACCTGCTTGAGGCAAAGTCAACAGAGTTTATGGATCTTTTGAACGAACCTGCTTCATAAAACCGGAGGGAATATGGCTATTCAGACAAGAAATAAAAGAAAGGCGGAATTCAACATGGCTTCCATGTCGGACCTGGTATTCCTGCTGTTGATATTTTTTATGCTCACATCAACACTGGTTGCGCCCAATGCGATAAAGCTCCTGCTTCCCAGCAGTAACAGCAAGACCATGTCCAAACAATCGGTAACGGTATACATCAATGAGAAATACCAGTACTTTGTTGAGGAGAACCGGGTAAGTAAGCTACAGCTTCAGGACAGGATCGACAATAAAATAGCAGGGCAAATTGATGCCTCGATAGTACTGAGATCGGACAAATCAGTACCAGTGCAATATGTAGTGACCGTTATCGACGCCGTTAACAACATTAATAAAAAGTATAATACAAGACATAAAGTGATCCTGGCTACGCGGCCAAAACGATAAAATGAGCGAAAAAAATAATAGATTCAAAGGGATTGTCGGAACTATTGCATTCCATCTGCTGGCTTTGCTGGCAATATTGTTTTTTGCATTATCCACTCCCCTGCCCCTGCCGGGAGAAGAAGGTGTGGAAGTAAACCTGGGCAGCAGTGATCAGGGAATGGGCTGGGTACAAGAGCAATCTCCTCCTCCGGTACAGCAGCCACCTCCGGTCTTGCCACCACCACAAACGGATCCTGAACCGGAGCCTGAAGAAGACCTGATCACCCAGGATGTGGAGGATGCTCCCGCCATAGAAGAAGAAAAGGCCGAAGAAAAAGATGAGATAAAGAACGAAGAGGAAGTGATCAAAGCTGATGAAACACCCCTTGAAGAAGTCGTGCAGGAAGCCGAAGAAGAACCGGAACCTCAGCCTGAGCCTCCAAAAGTTAATGAGAGGGCATTATATAAAGGCAACAGCAACACCAATGGTGATGGGAGCAACCAGGGAGAGACCGGCAAACCCGGCGACCAGGGAAACCCCAATGGAACACTTGATGCTACAAACTATGAAGGTAGCGGTGGCCTTGGTGATGAGGGAGTAGGATATGACCTCGGCGGAAGAGGTGCCAAACATCTTCCTAAACCTGCCTATGATTCTGAGGAGCAAGGAAAAGTAGTCGTAGAGATCAAAGTAGACAGGAATGGCAAGGTAGTTTCGGCCATTGCCGGAGCCAAAGGAACTACGATATCGGATCTCCGCCTGCGCAGGCTGGCAGAAGAAGCAGCACTTCGTTCTATCTTTAGCCCCGACCCCAATGCCCCTGACCGTCAAAGGGGAACGATCACCTATAATTTTATTCGCTTAAACTAATTCATCCAACATCCACTTGTCCTCTGTAGCTTTAGCGAAAGAGGATAATTCATAATTCATAATTATCTTTGCGCTATGGATTATCGCGAAACCCTCGAATTTATGTACAGCCATTTACCCATGTTTCAACGCATAGGGCCTGCAGCGTATAAGGCAGATCTTTCCAACACTGTAAGATTATGTGAGCTATTGGGTAATCCGGAAAAAAGTTTCCGCTCGGTGCATATTGCAGGTACAAACGGCAAGGGTTCAGTATCCCATATGCTGGCATCGGTGTTACAGGAGGCAGCTTATAAAACAGGACTGTATACTTCTCCCCACCTGAAAGATTTCAGGGAACGGATTAAAATAAACGGTGAAATGATCACGGAAAAGGCTGTGGTAGATTTTATAGCGAAATACAGGGAAGGCTTCTCTGATATAGGCTTATCATTCTTTGAAATGACTGTGGGGATGGCATTCGACTACTTCCGGCATGAAAAAGTGGATATTGCCATCATTGAAACCGGAATGGGTGGAAGGCTTGATTCTACCAATGTAATTAGCCCTCTCTTATCAGTGATTACCAACATTGGATATGACCACACACAATTTCTCGGGGAGGCATTAGAAGAAATAGCAGGCGAAAAAGCAGCAATTATCAAGGCCGGAATCCCTGCCATTATTGGGGAAACACAGGAGAAGGTCGAACATATATTTATTCATCGCGCTAAGGAAGCAGGCAGCTCCTTAAAGTTTGCTGATCAGGAAGGTGTTTCCGGGATTAAACCCGGATTGGAGGGTGAGTGGCAGAAGAGAAACCTCAATACTGCCTATCAGGCAATTCAATCGCTTATTTCTTTGGGATTCAACATTAGTGAGGAAGATATTCAGAAAGGGATTGAAAATGTTATCAGAAACACCGGATTAGCAGGCCGCTGGCAGGTGCTTAACGATCGCCCATTATGCATTTGCGATATTGCACATAATCGTGATGGGATCAGGGAGATAGTGAAAATGATCGGCCAAACACCACACAATAGATTGCATTTTGTGCTTGGGCTGGTGGCCGATAAAAATGCAGATCCCGTTTTGGATCTTTTGCCCGCTTCGGCAACTTACTATTTTTGCAAAGCAGATATCCCCAGGGGAATGGATGCAGCTGAACTTCAAATAAAGGCTTCGAATAAGAATCTGAATGGGAAAAAGTATGAAAGCGTAAAAGCCGCTTTTAAGGCGGCAATGGATCATGCTGCTGATGATGACCTTGTTTTTGTGGGAGGAAGTACGTTTGTGGTGGCAGAAGCGTTGTGAAATCAGATATCAGAAATTAGAAATCGGAAATGAATTCAAAGTTCTGATATCTGAATTCTGATTTCTGAGTTCAGCCACCCGATATCATATGCAATACATCCACTTCATCTCCATCCCGGATGATGCTTTCTGAGCGGACATTTTTCTTAACGAGCTGGCCGTTAACTTTCGTGACCAGCAGTTTGAATGTAAATTTCTTGTATTCGATCAACTCAGCCAGAGTGATCTCGTCTTTATCAATAGTTTCTTTTCGCTTATTTAACAATATTTCCATTTCACTCTGTATTAAGCAACAACTCCAGCACAAGATTGGCTTGCATATTAGCAACAACAGCTACTCTTGGGGCCAGTGGTGGTTGTTTTTCTGAAACCTCGGTCTCTCCATCTCCAACTATAAACAAATTCCCAAGCCTTTGTGTTTTGATCGATTCATTATTCCCAAAACCTGCCAGGCCCTGCCCTGAAATAATGCTTTTATCAGGCATATCTCCGAGAACAGTTTCAATGATCATTTGCTTTTCATTATCCTGGTCAAAGGCCTCTACGATAAGATCGCAATCAGCAAAGAGTTCAGTGACCAGGTCGGGATCGAGCCTGACAATATGCGTTTCTACGATGATAGTATCGTCTATCCTCCGGATGTTATCCCGTAAGGCCAGCGATTTGAATTCCCCAATCTGGTCTGCAAAAAAGTATTGCCTGTTCAGGTTAGAAGCTTCAAGCTTGTCATCATCCACCAGAATGAGCTTCCCAATGCCTGTTCTGGCTAATGCTACGGCACAATTAGAGCCTAATCCGCCACAGCCGGCGATTCCAACCACTTTATCTGCTAATCTTTCCCTGATCTCTTCTGTTGTCATCCTATATAATTATGAATATACAAAGATAGGGGGTTTTGACGGACCGGATGCTGGATGTTGAATTATGGATTATGGATTAATTTCTGATTTCCCATCTGAGGCGGGATTAGTTCGGCCAGTCAATTTCACTACACCTGCCCTCTTCCTGCACCAAACCGTTGCATTGGCCTCACAGGTCCGAGGACCTGTGAGGTCTTACTAATAATTGTTGCACAGGCCTTGATGAGTAAATTAAATATAAACAAGCCTGGCCTACGCATTCATAACAGCCCGCATAAGCAATGCCGCGTGATTTTAAAAACCTTAAGCGCTCATATCCGGGATTTCCGTATCTTTAAGCCAACAAGAAACAGGATTGGCGGCAAAACTCATGCCGGCCAAACGTTGTGTGCCATGCCAAAAAAGAAATTGCAATGAATAAACATAGCAGAAAAATTGAAAGATAAAATGAAAAGCCAGCCTGAAAATAGCACATTTAGTTTTTTGCCAACACTCATGCCAACATCGAAACTGAATTATGAATATTGAACAATATATTGACAATATAAATCAACGATATAAACTCGGAAATGCAACTGAGCATACTTTTCGTGGAGACTTACAACAACTGATTGAAAGTTTAGTGCCGACAATTCGGGCAACCAACGAACCGAAAAGACAATCTTGTGGTGCACCTGACTACATCTTGACTAAAAAAGATATTCCAGTTGGATTTATTGAAGCGAAAGACATTGGAGACAAAGACCTTGAAGGAGCGAAGAAAACTGGAAATAAAGAGCAATTCGACCGATACAAAGTATCGTTGAACAATTTGATTTTTACGGATTATTTACGTTTTCACCTATACCATGACGCACAATTTATTACAAAAGTTGACATTGGAGAAATTACTGATAAAGGCATAAAAGCATTACCAGAAAATTTTGCATCGTTTGAAAATCTAATTCAAGACTTTTGTACTCATACTGGGCAAACCATAAAAAGCCCAAAAAAATTGGCAGAAATGATGGCGGGCAAAGCCCGCCTGCTTTCTGAGATTATTGAAAAGGCGTTAACGAGCGATGAAGAAAAGCAGGAAAACAGTACGCTGAAAGACCAAATGAATGCTTTTAAACAAATCCTAATTCATGACATTACACCAAAAGGATTTGCCGATGTGTACGCTCAAACCATTGCTTACGGGATGTTTGCGGCTCGATTACACGATACTTCGTTAAATGATTTTAGCCGACAAGAAGCAGCCGAATTGATTCCGAAATCAAATCCATTTTTGCGTAAACTGTTCGGTTATATTTCTGGACCCGATATTGACGACCGTATAAAATGGATAGTTGATAGTCTTGCCGATATATTTCTGGCAACCAATGTAGAAGAAATCCTGAAAAACTATGGTAAGTCAACTAAAATGGAAGACCCCATTATCCATTTTTATGAAACATTCCTGAGTGAATACGACCCAAAATTACGTAAAGCTCGTGGAGTTTGGTACACTCCGCAACCAGTTGTAAATTTTATTGTGCGTGCTGTTGATGATATTCTGAAAACTGAATTTGATTTACCACAAGGTCTTGCTGATACTTCCAAAACAAAAATATCTGTAAATACGCATACACCCGATAAACGTTCTACAACAGGTTATAAGCAAATTGAACAAGAAGTTCACAAAGTACAAATACTCGACCCAGCCACTGGAACAGGAACTTTCCTTGCAGAAGTTGTAAAACACATTCACAAAAAATTTGCAGGACAACAAGGCATTTGGAGCAATTATGTAG
>JABMQZ010000247.1 GCA_013202965.1 Bacteroidota bacterium
AAGAACGCGAAGGGCTTAGGATAAGCCTTCTAAATCAATCTCTCATGAATTGACATTGAAATTTAAAACAATCCTAATTCGCATTAAGAATACCTCTTTGTGTTCTTTGCGAAATCCTTTGTGCTCTTTGCGGTTAAAACAAATCTAGCTTCTCTTATTAATACCAAAAAACCCAAAATGTCACACTATTTCATAATTATATTTACTTTTAAATAAAAATCGAATCCAAATGAGGTGGACTAAAAACCCGATTATAACCCTTATCCTGTGTTTATCTTTTCCGCTATATTCAATGGCCCAAAGCCTGGAATATAAGACAGGAAATGGAATAGAGATCAGCAATGTTTATCTGAACAATGGCGAAGTTATCAGTTTCAGATCTGCTCCAATGTTCAGCTTTCTGCTAAACGAGGAAGAGATCAGCTCCAGCAATGCAAAGGTTTCCATGATGCCGGAAAATACATTCCTTATGTTCAATAATGGAATCATGGCCAGCTTCAAGAAAACCGGCAAAATGACCGCCACCATTGAATTCATCAATAAAAGAAAAGATACCATCACACTTGAAAATGTCGTCCCCTTTGGGACAGGAAGGTCTCACACATATATCACTTCATCCGGTCCCTGGTCGTTGACACGGGCAAAGCTGTACAGGCCTGATAAAGGTCCCATAAATGTAATCCTCCCGGATAATGCCTGGGAACTGGGTTATGGGAGTTTCAGATTAAATGACACGCTCTCTGTTTGCGGATTGTGTCGCAGGACAGATGGGGAGAAGGCACAAAAGCACAGGTATAAAACCACGATTTTCCCGGGAGGAAATGTTAAATATGAATTTCATTTTGAACTATTCACCGGAGTCTGGCAAAACGGCCTGAAAACAATTTTCCAGAAAAACCATCTCTACGATCTCGATTCATTCGACAATACACTATTTGAACGGGAGGACCTGGAGTGGGTAAGGCATGCCTATGTTGTCGGATTGAATTTTTCCTGGGACAAGGAATTCTACGACAGGGAAAAAGCTAAATACAGCCTGGGAACTTATCTGGATGAAGGTGAGACCTGTTTTGGCGGTTATGACATCTATGCCCTCTGGCCCACATGGCCCCGGCTTGGACTGGATGAACGCAACCAATGGGACCTCTTCCGGGACCTTCCGGGAGGGCTTAATGGTATACGGGAACTGGTAGATTCTCTCCACGGGAATGACATCCACTTTTTTATATGCTTCAACCCCTGGGATGAAAGCACACGAAAAGAAGATCCCTACAAAGGCATTGCAGCAGTGATCGAAGCAACAGATGCCGACGGCGTAGTTCTGGATTGCCGAGGGAAGTCAAATGAAAGGCTGCAGGAGATCGCGGATAGCATAAAGCCCGGTGTGATCATGTACAGTGAAGGCATGGCCGTGGTGAAAGATATGCCGGGCATCGTAGCAGGAAGGGTACACAATGCCATTTACTATTCCCCTCCCCTTAACCTCAATAAGCTTATCAAACCGGAATTTGCTATATTCAGGGTTTGTGAACCCCGCGACAAGGACCTGAAACGTGAGTTTGCCATCGCATTTTTCAATGGTTACGGCACAGAATTGAACTCCATGGGACCCGGGCGGCCGGAAGGCGGATTGGAAGACCTGAAGTACCTTGGGAAAACGAGCATGATCCTCCGGCAAAACTCAAATGCATTTCTTTCACCAAATTGGACGCCCTTGATCCCAAGCCTGAAAGACAGCATTTGGGTAAATCAATGGCCAATTGGCAATAAGACCCTTTATACAATACTCTCTTTTGAGCCAAGTGGCTATGAAGGCCCATTGATAGAGATAGAACCGAAAGAAGGCTACCATTATATCAGCCTGTGGAACGAGGAGGAAATAGAAGCAGTTCTCAAAGATGATAAACATTATCTGCCAGTAAATATTGATCCATACAAAAGATCATATCAAGGTACACGCAGGGAAGGCAATGTGGATTGTATTGCCGCCTTTCCGGAATTGATCAGGGTCGATGACAGAGATCACCGACTATCAATTACTGCCTCGAAGGGTAAGGAAATAGTCATCTGGAAATCCGGAAAATCTTATGAAGGCACTTTCGAGCTAATTGAATTGGGAGAGAAAGCTGTATTAATCCCGGGAAACTGGCTCGCCGGCGAGGAGAAAATCATTTTTTCACTTTTCGGAAAAGAAGGACTGCTGGATGAAGTAATATATAAATGCAGTAGTAGTAAACCGTGGTTGATATCTGAATACCGGAAGACTGCGGGACCGATTGACAAAAAAGAAACATTAAAAGTAAAAGGCGGCCCATATACCTATGTCACTGAGCAGAATGACCAGTTTATTCCTTATCCGGGACCGGCAAGTCCGATCGATACGAAGCTGCAAGACTTTTATGTCGACAAACTGCCTGTTAGTAATATCCAATTCAAGGAATTCCTGGAGGAAAGCGGATACCAGACGAGGAGTAAAGAGAATTTCCTGAAACACTGGACTAATGGCTCTTATCCAGATTCTATTGCAAACGACCCGGTGGTATATGTGGACCATGAAGATGCTCTGGCATATGCTGATTGGGCAGGGAAAAGGCTCCCCACTGAGCTGGAATGGCAGTATGCAATGCAGAAGAAGAATTTAGAAACAGGTATTGTCTGGGAGATGACCAATGACCGTTACGATAATGGTTCCCATACCTTTATCATTATCAAAGGGGGTAGTTATTATAAGCCGGAATCCAGCTGGTGGTACATCCAGGGTGGAAAGCAGCCCCCGGAACGACAGCAGATGCTGCTGCAGGTGAGCCCTGGATTTGACAGGGCCTCTACAGTTGGCTTTCGATGCGTTCAGGATCCAAGATAAAAATGAAGATTAAGAAGTTGTTTTTCAAGCACGAAGAACAAAGGATTTGGCTAAGAGCAGAAAGGTTTTTGCTTTTCAACAAATAATCCGGATTTCTTAAATTCATAAAATAAGCATTCTTCGTAAACACTTTCAAGTAACCCAGGTCCTAAAGCTGAATGAATTCTAAAAGAACAATCCAAAACCTCTTTAAATAGCTTTTCCGTTTGCATCATAAAAATACCTCTTTGTGTTCTTTGCGAAATCCTTTGTGGCCTTTGCGGTAAAAAAAAATCTTTGTGTTCTTTGCGAAATCTTTTGCGCTCTTTGCGGTAAAATCCAATCTCCACTCATTAATTAATACTCAAATTTAAAAAATGTCCCACTTTGCTTCAAAATTCATTATCTTTGTAACACAAGCAGAATCTATTATGCCTGATACATTCATACACGGCAAATGGTATAAGAAGTCCTGGAAAGGACTGTTCGAATGCTGGATATATTAGTCCATCCCCTGTTTTTTCTCTCTCATTTTTCATTGATCGCTTTCAAAAGCAAGCATTATGCACGCATACATATTCAACATACAGGGATTTTCCATCCACGATGGCCCCGGCATAAGGACCACGGTATTTTTCCAGGGCTGCCCGCTGGAGTGTATATGGTGCCATAATGCTGAGGGTATCCCTCAATATTTTGAAAAGGAGAGTGGAGAGAATGAAATGAGTTTTCCCGGCCTGAAAAAATACACCCTAGAAGGTCTGACAGAGGAGATTATGAAAGACAAGGTTTTTTACGATGAGTCAGGTGGAGGTGTGAGCTTTTCTGGAGGAGAACCACTGATGCAGGCAGAATTCCTTATCGAAATCCTCAAAAAGATGAAGTATCTTCAAATACATACTGTTGTCGACACATCTGGATATGCACCTGAAAAAATATTTTCTGAAGTTGCATCCCTGGCAGACCTCTTGCTATTTGATTTGAAAATCATCGACAATGATCTCCATATAAAGTATACAGGAAAGGATAACTTTCAGGTCATAAAAAACCTGGAATACCTGCTAAAACAGAAGATCCCTTTCAGGATCAGAATTCCGCTGATTAACGAAATAACTGCCACTGACAAAAGCCTCCATGACATCATCTCATTATTAAAAGACAATAGCCGGATACCGATCGATCTCCTGCCGTATCACCCTTTAGGAGAAGCAAAATCAAATAAACTGTGGGATTCTGGCAAATGGCCGAAGCTGTCTGCACCGGATGATGAAAGGCTAAAGGAGATCTGCCAAATGTTTGAAACAAATGGATTCAATGTCAGGGTCGGCGGATAAAACGATATAACAAATGAACGAACGAATAGCAAAGCTAAGACAGAAAAGCCTGGATGCCATTCCTTATATTTCGGAGGAACGTGCAAAACTGATCACGGCCTACCATGATGGCAATATTCCTTCAACAGATTCTGTTCCTGTGGAGCGGGCAAAGACCCTGGCATATATATTAAATCACAAAGAATTATACATTGGGGGAGATGAACTGATCGTTGGTGAGAGAGGGCCTGAACCCAAAGCAACTCCCACCTATCCGGAGATATGTATCCATACTGATGAAGACCTCCGCATCCTGAACGACAGGAAAAAGGTTTCTTTCAGGGTATCCGATAAAACACGAAAAGTTTTCAATTCTACAATCGCGGATCACTGGAAGGGAAAATCGATGCGTGAGCGGATCTTCACGGAAATGAGCGATGAATGGAAAAATTGCTACGAAGCAGGCATCTTTACTGAGTTTCTTGAACAGCGTGCCCCCGGGCATACGGTGCTTGATGACAAGATCTACCACATGGGCATGCTTGATTTTAAAATAAAGATCAAAGATGCTGTTGATAAGCTGGATGTTGCAAATGAGCCCGAAGCATTAGATAAAAAGGAAGAACTCCGGGCAATGGACATCGTGGCTGATGCACTGATCAGCTTTTCATTGCGCCATGCTGATGCGCTTGCAATGCTGGCAGATGATGAACAGGATGCGAAAAGAAAGGCTGAACTGCTGGAGATGGAGCGCAATTGTCGTCAGATCCCTGCAAAGCCTCCTGAAAACTTCTGGCAAGCCTTGCAGTATTACTGGTTCGTACACCTGGCAGTGATCACGGAACTCAACCCCTGGGACTCCTTTAATCCCGGAAGGCTCGACCAGCACCTTTTTCCTTTCTATCAAAAGGGACTGCAAGATGGTACACTCACCAAAGAAAAAGCAAAAGAGTTGCTGCAGGCTTTCTGGATAAAATTCAACAATCATCCGGCCCCGCCAAAAGTAGGGATCACTGCAAAAGAAAGTAATACTTACACCGATTTTTCACTGATCAACACCGGCGGGCTAAAAGCAGATGGCTCTGATGCCGTGAATGAACTGAGCTATCTTATTCTGGATGTGCTTGAAGAAATGCGCCTGGTGCAACCCGGTTCCATGATCCAGCTGAGCAAGAAAAACCCGGATGCCTTTGTGGAAAGGGCGCTGCATATTGTTAAAACAGGATTCGGACAACCTTCAATATTCAATACCGACTCCATCATAAAGGAAATGATATGGCAGGGGAAAGATATTGTCGACGCACGCAATGGTGGTGCCAGCGGTTGTGTTGAAACCGGTGCATTCGGAAAAGAAGCTTACATCCTGACAGGCTATTTCAATTTGCCTAAAGTGCTTGAGATTACGCTTTACAATGGTTTTGACCCTCGTACCGGAAAACAAATTGGCCCTGAAAGCGGAAACATGCTCTCTTTCACCTCCATTGAGGATATTTTTACAGCATTCAGGACACAACTTAAACATTTTGTGGATATCAAGATCAGTGGCAATAACATCATTGAAAACTTGTATGCCCGTTACCTGCCTGTTCCTTTCCTTTCGCTCATCACCGATGATTGCATTGCAAATGGAAAAGATTATAATGCCGGAGGAGCAAGGTATAACACCAATTACATCCAGGGTGTGGGCATCGGAAGCATTACGGATATGATCTCTGCGATCAAACATCATGTATTTGACAATAAGAATACATCTTTCAAAGAGCTTATAAATGCCATGCAGGCAGATTTCAAGGGCCATGAAGCCCTCAGGGAAAAACTGTGGAATGAGACCCCGAAATACGGGAATGACGATGACTATGCTGATAAGCTGATGATAAGGGTATTTGAAATGTATTATGAGGCCATCAACGGCAGGCCGAACATGAAGGGTGGCCAATACCGCATCAACCTGCTGCCAACCACCTGCCATATCTATTTTGGAAGTGTATGCGGGGCCATGCCGGATGGACGACATGCCGGAAAACCACTATCGGAAGGAATTTCTCCTATGCAGGGCGCTGACTTCAAAGGACCGACTGCTGTATTAAAATCAGCATCAAAAATGGATCATCTGCGAACCGGTGGCACCTTGCTGAACCAGAAATTCACTCCTTCTTTCATGGAGGACGAAAAAGGGATTACGGCAATCCGTCAGCTGATCAGATCCTATTTCAGAATGGACGGACACCACATCCAATTCAATGTAGTGGATGCCGAAACTTTGCGTAAAGCAAAGAAGAATCCCGAAGAATACCGCAACCTGATTGTACGTGTGGCCGGATACAGCGACTATTTCGTTGACCTGACAGATGAATTGCAGGATGAGATCATCCGGAGGACAGAACATATGAGACCCGGTAGTAAATAAACCCTAAGCACTAATATTCTAAACTCGAAACAAATTTAAAATTCAAATGATAAATGCTCCAAACATTGGAAACCCGTTCCTGAGTTATTGTTTTGAATTTTAATCTATGGTGTTGTAATAAGCAAAAAGCTTCACAAGATCGGACCTTTCCTTCACGTTTAGTTTTTTTGATTTCAGGTAATCAAACATTTCCGCTTCGCGGTTCTGAAAGGAATCTAAAACAAGTTTTTTTGAAATATACAGTCTGTCAGGCGACCCCTCTCCCCTGCATGTATAATATTCTTCAAGCCTGTATAACTTGTCATTGCCCGGGTCATCATCCCCATCGGTGACACGATATTTTATATATCTTCTCAACAACAGCTGGCAATCCCCTTCGCACAACACTTCAAACCATGTATTTGAAACTTCGCGATCACTCCTTAAAAATGTTGAATAAACAAACTTATGCTCCCCCATTTGCAAAACACTCAACTCACATGGCTTGGCAAAGGCAAAAGTATCCCCTTCAATGACTGCCTCCATTTTCTGTTTATAAATATTGTATCTGAACTTTCCATTCAGGACAGCTCCATCTACAAGTGTTGCTTTCCCATCTGCCCACACATCGTTAAGATACATCCCGCTTTCATCACCCAGATAAAAGTATGTGTTGTATCCTCCCCCGGTGACATTCAGATCACTGATCGGTATGGGATCATAAACAGGTTCATAATTGATCTCCTGGTTCTGCTTGACCACGCTGCTGTTTTTCGAAAACGACTCCTGCTGGGCAGATGCCGGAAGATAAAGCAGCAAAATAATAACTGAGACACTTAATTTTGTTTTCATCACGCAAGAGTTTATTTAGACTCCCATAATATACAAAATAAATGCCTGTTTTGCAAGCACTTCCCTTCTTTTTTTTATGCACAGACCCATTGTTCATTAATTTTTCCATAAATTGTGCTTCGATTACACGCAAGAAAAAGAGCATGCTGAAAAAGATTAGCCTGTTTTTATGTTTTTCATTTGCCCTGGCCTGGCTTTTTTCTCAAACTGCCGGAATCCATATCCTGCTTCCCGGAAAAGGACAAGCATGGACAGATCCCGGGCTTGAGGAGATTCAAAAGTACTATGCCGACAAGCCGGCCTGTAAGCTTCATTGCCTGGATGGTGATACAGCAAACTGGGAAGCGTACAATTTGGATGCCTATGATATTATCTGGATCCACCGGGATGACAGCACAGCTTATGCAGCCTACGAAGAAGATCCTGCATATTATAATGCTTTACTGGATTACGTGAGAAATGGCGGAAATATCCTCCTCACACAGCATGCCCTTGAGTTTCTGAACAAGAGCGGCCTGGAGTCCGTAAAAGTTGAATACAGATTAAAGAAATCGGAGGACAATGGCTACGGGCGCATGCTTGGGTTTCATGCATTCCAACACCACCCGATTTTTGATTCCCTTCATGGCGGTGCATACATCTGGAAACCGCCACATGACACTACGGTCACACAATGTGGTTTTTTTGATAAGAATGTACCTGAGAACGGCAAGGTGATCGGGGTTGATTGGGATTATATCTTCGTTCGCGAGAATTCAAAACTCATCGTAGAATATGAAGTTGGCGAAGGTAAAGTGCTTGGCATCGGTGCTTATTTCAACCTCTTTGAACCCAATCTCAACAAAGCGCATTATGATGTCTTTTATGATAATGTTTTTGCCTATCTGCTTGGGGAAAAGGATGCTCCTGAACATTACTGGCTTTATGGCGACTACAAGATCAAACCCATTGAATTTGTGCTGAAGCGCCAACTCATACCGCCCGGAGCAAATCCCTGGCAAATAGAAGATAACTGGATGGCACTTGGCAGGGATGTGGCTCAGCAGGAATACTGCGAAGTGGCAGGCAGGCGAATGTTGGTAGCCGCTTATGAGCCCGGTGGGATCTTCGAGGTCTGGGCTCATCCCTTCATGGCATTCCGTGACTATAAGGTGAAGATATCCTTCGAAAATGATCCTCCCATCCTCCTGGGGGATGTTCTCCCTTCAATCGAGATCAGGCCGGAAAGTGTAATGAGGACCTATACCTTTGAGAATGGGGCCGTCCTGAAGGAAGTAATGGTCGTTTCTCCCAATCAGCCAGTAGGTGTGATCCATTACGAATACGAAGGCCCGGAAGCCAGGCTCTCCATACAATACAAAAGCAATATGCGCCTGATGTGGCCTTATTCCGAAAAAGTCCTGAAAACACTGAAGTATGCTTATCAGCCCGGCCTGAATGCCATAGAACTTAATGCTCCGGAAGCCGATCTTCTCAGCATTATTGGAGCAAGCAAAATACCTCTTTCCCACTATGCAGGCCCTGCAAGCATGATTGAAGTTGATTTCCCGCCGGGAGAAGTTGTTACCGGTGAATATGACCCGGGATCAGACACGCTTTTTGAAGTATGTGCCGGACAGCTTTTCGAACTCGGGGAAAAAGATCAGATCGATATCATCTTTGCCGCAGGAAATGAAGGCCGCGAACAGCTCATCAAAGCATATATGGAAGCCTTGCAGAATCCTGAAATGATCTATAAAAATTCAGTAAAGCATTACGAAGACCTGCAAAATAACATGCTCTCCATCACAACACCGGATGAGAACTTTAATAAAGGATATGCCTGGGCTGTAGCTGCAACCGACCGTTTCTTTGTTGAAACACCCGGACTGGGAACTTCACTTGTTGCCGGTTATAATGGTACCGACCGTGGCTGGGACGGCGGGCATGCCGTAAATGGCCGTCCGGGCTATGCCTGGTATTTTGGCAGGGACGCCGTATGGAGTGCCTTTGCCGTACTCGATTATGGAGATTATGAAGGGGTGAAAGACATCCTCAACATGTTCATCAAATACCAGGACCTTAATGGTAAGATCTTTCATGAACTCAGCACTTCAGGGTTTGTGCATTATGATGCTTCTGATGCCACTCCATTATTCATTATCCTGGCAGGGAAGTATCTTGAGTATAGCAGAGATATTGAATATATCAGGAGCATTTGGCCAGACATTGAAAAAGCAATAAAATACTGTGAATCCACCGATACCGATGGGGACGGCCTTATTGAAAACACCAATGTTGGTCATGGCTGGGTGGAAGGCGGACATTTATTTGGTTCGCATACTTCATTGTATCTTGCGTCTTGTTGGGCTGAGGCAATATTTTCTATTTATGTCATGCAAGAAGCATTGGGTATAATGGACTATATTAATAACTGGGATCAATGGGTAATGATAACAGATAAAATTAAGAATGACTTTTTTAATGCTGAAAGTGGCTTTATGTTTCAGGGAATATACAAGGACGGGACATTTCATAAAGAACCATCAATTCTACCAGCAGTAGCTATGTATTTTAAATCGGTATCAATGAAGAATACAGATAATATGCTAGAGGCTTTTCCAAGTCATGAATATACATCTGATTGGGGAGTCAGGATGGTGTCAGTACATAATCCGAATTATCATCCCAGGGGATACCATTCAGGAGCTGTCTGGCCATTGTATACTGGATGGGTTTCGTTGGCAGAGTATCTTTATCATAGGCCATTGCAGGGATTCGGTCATATCATGAGTACCCTGAATAATTACAGGGATTTCTCTCTCGGATATACTGAGGAAGTCCTGAATGGGGAAAAATACCTTCCTTCTGGAGTTTGTCCACACCAATGCTGGTCGGAGACGATGATACTACAGCCAATTATTGAAGGAATGATTGGATTAACACCAAATGCAGTGAAATATGAATTATACTTATCTCCAGATATTCCATTCAATTGGGATTCAATATCTGTAAGTAATATCAAAACAGCCAGTGCAAAAATAAATATGGAGATAAAAAGAACATTGAATCAAACTAAATTCATTTTCTCAGGTGATATAAATGGAGTACTAAATAACTTTCTTCCTGTATTCATGCCAGGTACAAAGATTATTAAAGTACATGTCAACGGAAGAAAAACGCAATTTAGTACAATCAAAAGTAACAAAGGGATTCTTTTAAAAATCAATTCAGATTTCTTTTCAGAAATAATAGTTAAACATACCGGTGGCATTTCCCTCATTCCCCCCATCGAAAAACCCGAAAAAGGCGAACAATCCCAGGGCATCCGCATCATCGATGCCAGCTGGGAGAATAACATCTACACCATTGAAACCGAAGGAGCTGCCGGCAAGCAATACGAACTTGAGG
>JABMQZ010000248.1 GCA_013202965.1 Bacteroidota bacterium
CGGATCATCCGCGACCTGAGTGAACTTTTTTTTTCATGTTTGTTATTTTTTTATGATTTAGACACCATAAAATTAACAAACAATTTACCGCCTCCGAAAGGGGGCGGTTTCGTTCAACTTGTTTATAACGTAAGCTTTTGTTACTATTAACATCCTGGAAAGTCGGTAAACGTAACAAAATGCTTATTTAGCTTGTGTATATATTTTTCAAATGTCATCAAACGGACTGATAACTTTCCGTATGCTTTTGGTGCTTATATGTGTATAAATCTCCGTTGTCTTACTGCTCCTGTGCCCCAATAATTCCTGTATGATCCGGATATCATACCCGCTCTCGTGTAAATGCGTTGCAAAACTATGCCGCAACATATGAACACCCCCCGGAGTATTGATCCCCACATTCTTCTTTGCACCTTGAAATATTAAATTTATACTGGTTCCGGAATATTGACCACCCTTTTGCCCTGCAAATAAGTAATGCTTTGGTTTATACAATTGATAATATTCTCTAAGTAAAGTTAATACTTTTTTTGATAAGCCCACCACCCGGTCTTTTGCACCTTTCGAATTCTTAATGTTGATAAGCATCCTTTTTGAATCTATGTCGCTTACCTTGAGGTTGATCAATTCACTCCTGCGTAAACCTGCTGAATAGATCAGACTTAAAATCGCCCTGTGTTTTATATTCTTAACTGCTCCTAATAACCGTGAAACTTCCTCCTTTGATATTAGCTGTGGTAAATAGCTTCCCTTTCTCGGCCTCTCTAATTCCTTTAATTCCATTTTCACCCCCAACATCTTCAGATAAAACAACTTAATCGCATTGATCATCTGATTCTGATAGCTTGCCGAAAAGCCTTTCTGAATGATAAAGTAATAATTGAAATCTTCAATATCTTTCATACTGATCTTATCAATTGCCTTCTCATGGTAATGTGAGAAGAAAACTATTAACATCGAAACATATGTCTTGATAGTTTGATCAGCATAGCGCCGCTGTCGCATCCAGCGGTAATACTCGTTAATGGCCTGTTTCTTTTTTAAAGGGAGTTCATCTCTGTTCATCTTTATTTGTTTTAAACCCAATACGCTTTCCTGGCTCTGATTATTGCCTGATCAATTGTCTTAGTGCTTCAAATATAATGGAGAAATTCTCATCATATTTCCTTTCTAATTCTTTCAGCTTTTTTTCAAGTTCTTTATGTGAAAATTTTAATTTCTGCAGGTGGTCGCAATTTGCGATAACCTCTTGTTTCTCTTGATTTGTCAATTGAAACATGAAGTCATTTGGAAAACGGTTTTTATTTCGTTTTACTTGTTCATTTAGCCTACTTGTTTTTACTCCATAAATCTCGGCTAAATCACTATCGAGCATTATTTTATGTCCACGAATAATTAATATTGCTCTGTCAATTTTCTCTGTCGGTATTAAACTTTTATTTCCCATATTTTAAAGGTGGTCGCATTTTGCGATATCCTCGGTAAATTTAACAAAATTTCATTGTTGGTAAAGTCTCTTTTAACATGGCTGGTAACGTTATGCCGGCATTGCTTATGCGGGCTGTTATGAATGAGTAGACTTACCTGTGTGGTCGGGGCCAAGGTATTGGCGCAGAATTTGATTACTGCTCCCCCAGGCGAAATGTACAGCTTGCAAGCATGAATCCGCCATTTACTTCTACCGGTCATCCTGATGGAGCGAAGCGACAGAAGGACCCCCATCAGGTTTCTGTACGCTAACAAAATCATTTTGCCGGCTATTTGTAAATAACAAACATGTTCACACTGCCGGCCTGGTGCAGAAAGAAAGCAAAGTTATTTGTAGGCTGGGTGCATAGAGCCAGGGGGTCCCTCATCGCTCGCTGCGCTCGCTCATCGGGATGACCGTCTTTTATCTGCTAAGCTTAATGATAAACACCAGAAGCAGCTTATAGCATTGTTTGCAGAAGAAAGATGAGGGATGTTGGGGTGAGCCTATGATTTATAACGTTATGCCGGCATGAGTTTTGCTACCGATCCTGTTTCTTATCCGTATAAAGATACAGAAATCTCAGATATGAGCACGGAGGGTTTTTGAAAATATTCGGAATATTGTCGGGATTTCATGCACTCCAGTCACTTTAATCACTCAGTCACCCAAGACCTTTGGTCCTTCGTGCTTAAAAACAATTCTGATTTCCCGCCTGAGGCGGGCAAGCAGGCAGTGGTAATCTGTATAGTTGATATTCGAAGGGGACAGATGATATCTGAATTCAGAATTCTGAATTCAAAAATATTTCTGATTTCAAAGTTCTGGTATCTGCCTGTCCGACCACAGCGGAGCGAAGGCGGGATATCTGATTTCAAAATCATGTCTCAAAGTCTCACAGTCTCTCAGTCCATTCCTGATTCTCCACTTACATTCAGCACTAATCACTCGGCACTTGGAACCAGGAACCCTCAAGGGTTTTATTTTCTTTTGGCTTGATCCAAAAGAAACAAAAGATCAAGGCTGCACAAAGTTTTGTTGATTTCTACGATTTCTCTCACTAAATTCCCCAAACTCGCTTCGCTCAGACAAGGGAAATTTTACGCTCGATAAATCTTGAAATCCTACCAAAACTTTATGAGGCCTTTCATTAAATGCTTCGCATTTATTTGGCTCTTGATCTGCAAAACTCAACACTCCCGAAACTTCAGATCCCACACAAGCACTACGTCCAAATTGCAGCAAGGCCTTTGTGCTTTTCGCGGATATCCTTTGTGTTCTTTGTGCTTAAAATATTTCTGATTTCTAATTTCTGCTATCTGCCTGCCCGACCACAGCGGAGCGAAGGCGGGATATCTGATTTCCTCTGCTAGTATTTAACCAACTTTACGGTCTTAACAAATCTGTCGTTACGAAGCTGCAGATAATAGATTCCCGGGCCGAAGTAGCTCATGTCGATGGTATTGCTGTATTCTCCGCTGAAATTTTCAATATGATAACGGAATATTGCCTGTCCCTGGCTGTTGGTGATCAGCAGGTTCAGGAAGTCCTGTTCCAGTCCGCTGATCTTTATCCTGAACTTATCCCTGCTCGGATTGGGAAAAACATTCATGAATAATTCATCACCGGCTTCACCAATGCCTGTACACACATCCAATGTAAGGTCCAGCGAAGCTGAAGTGCTGTCGCAGTATGTACCGTAAGCTGTCAGAAAAAGCTCAATCTGCTTGTTGGTAGTATCATTATCTCCTGGGGTATAGAGTGCTGTCAGCGACAGCGGGTCATCAAAAATACCATCACCATCGGTAAACCATCTCAAAGAATCATATGCTGAAGCAAAGCCATTGAGTTGCAATGATTGTCCGATGCAAATAACAGTATCGGGGCCAGCAACAACGGTTGGAATGGTATCAATGCCCAGTACCAGGCTGTCAACAGCTTCCTCGCCAAGCAGGTAGCCGTTGGCAGTAAGCCATAGCTCAACAGAACCATTGATGATATCCTGCTCTCCACGCAGGTATGCCAGGTTGATACTGTGTTTGTTCTGGATGATCCCATCACCATTTGTTTCCCACAAAACGCTTTTCTCATTGCTTACTATTGCGGTGCGATAAAACACCTCATTTTCACAAATACTGCTGTCCGGGCCGACATTAACTTCCGGGGATTCGATGGGCCCGAAATCGAAGGATGCGATCCTTGTTCTCCAGCCGCCAATGCTATATTCGTTGGTATGCCAGAAGGTGGTATCATCAACCGGATCGACTGAGGTCATTGAATAATCCCCCCAGCGATGATATGCTCCCTGCGAGCCAAGTCCGGATACCAGTTCAATCTCCTGGTAGTTCATTTCACCAAGAGGGGCATCTTTATGCCTGCCGGTATAGCGAATGGAAGGATAAATGGAATCCTGTCCGGAGATGGTAAATCCCATGGCAATGGTGCCTACAGCATTCATGGCTATACTTGCCATCCAGCGATGGAAATTATCCGGAGAATACGTTCCCTGCTGATAAATATTCCATCCGTTCCCGTCCAGGGAGTCGCGGAGTTCATACCAGCGAATCCCTGC
>JABMQZ010000249.1 GCA_013202965.1 Bacteroidota bacterium
CTGGTACATGGTGGGACTTTAACACCCAGACAATAATGCCTCCTGGTCCCAGAACATTAAAAGAAAAGGCCGGCATGGAGTTCGGACTTGGTGTTCGTGCCTTTGTAGGTGTTGAATATTTCTTTGCTCCTAAAATTTCACTCGGTGGTGAACTTGGCTGGGGCATCGGATTTCTTTCACAGGGAAAAGGCAGTGTAGAAACAGAAAAATGGGACGGTACAGCAGTGCAGACTATTACAACCGATGTAGGAGGCGGAAGCCAGTTCCGTGTTGATACTGACAACCTGGGTGGTTCGATCAACCTGTTGTTTTACTTCTAAACAAAATTCAATTGATTAAAAAAGGCGGCCTTCGGTCGTCTTTTTTTATGGCATGATTGGAATGATCTCCAGTTGTCCGATCAGGCTGTCGCACACTTCCCGAAACACATCATAATATGCGGTATCAACCGGTTTGGCCGGAGGGGATTTCACCTTTAAAGGGTCAATGGCCTGAGCGTTCCTGTAAAAACGAAAATCCAGGTGAGGGCCGGTGGAAAGGCCGGTACTGCCCACATACCCAATAATCTCTCCTTGTTTAACATAAACCCCCTGCCTGATGCCTTTTCCAAAACCGGAGAAGTGGCAATAGCTGGTTGAATAGGTACCGTTATGCTTGATGCGGACTGTATATCCTCCCCCTTTTGTCCAGGCGGCAAAAGTTATAAGCCCATCGCCAACCGCATGAACCGGCGTGCCAGCAGCAGCAGCATAATCAACACCAAGATGCGGCCTGCGATATTTCAATATCGGATGCATGCGGCTGTGAGAATATCTTGAACTGATCCTGCGATATCGCAAAGGGGCTTTCAGAAATGTACGCCGCATACTTCCCCCCTCTTCATCATAATAGTCTCCAATACTATCCTGCACAAAATAACAGGCATAATAATCATGATCCATATGATTGAAGTTGGCCGCAATAACTTTCCCCAGACCAATGTATTTATCCTCTACATACAATTCCTCGTAGATAAGCCTGTAATTATCCCCTTTCTGAATCCCGAAAAAATCGATCGTCCATGCAAAGATCTCAGAAAGCTCATTGGCGAGATTCGGATCAGCTTCATTGTCAATTATGGCATTCCACAGAGAGGACATTATGGTGCCGGAAGAAACAGCCATCCTGCGTTCAATTTCTTTCTCCCCATTATGGATGACCAGCGAATCTCTCAAATCAAGAAGCACATAATGTGAAGGGGACTTCTCGTAAACGAAATACTGCAGCAGAGGAACTGAATCCCTTGTGCGTATTATTGAATAAGGATAGCCTACCCTGATCTTCCTGACATCAAAAACATCACGCGGACTTCTGGCGATCTCATCGATCAGTTTATAATCTACATCATACCTTAACAGGATATCGGCCAGGAATTCATTTCTTTTCACCACTTCCCTTATAACATCCAGGGAATCAACGATGATACCATATTCGAGCTGCTGCACCACAACAGACTCCTGAATTGCATCATCAGCCCCTGAATATCTTTGAGGTACAAGAAAAAGGCCTGCACCTATCAGCAAAATGGTCAATATTATGAGGATAATAAGCTCAATAATCCAAAGTCTTTTGTGTTGTTTTCCCTGGTTCATAATGTGATTAACGGCAATTAATAACCATTGTTTTGAAGGCGCAAAAATAAGCAATAAATATTCTCAGCGGAGTTGATTTACCATAGTAAATCCCGGGTGGCCGTATGCCGATACTCCTGAAATGGCAGGAGCATCCCGGGCAGGAGAGAGCAACGACAGTTTTGAAGAAAAATCATGAAGATGTTTTTGAGCAAGATCAATCCTTCTTTGCTTTATGTTCCAGCATTTTCGCTTCCTCCCAGTATACATCCATTTCTGCAAGGCTCATATCATAAAGGGCCTTTCCGTCTTTCCCGGCATGCTCTTCAAGGTATTGAAATCTCTTTTTAAATTTCATATTTGTTTTTTCCAGCGCATCTTCCGGGTTTACACCTATGAAACGGGAGTAATTTACCAGTGCAAAAAGCAGATCACCAAATTCCTCTTCAGCATTGCCATTATCAGCTTTACCAACTTCAACTCTCAGCTCTTCAAGCTCTTCGATCACCTTATCCCATACCTGTTCATCCTTTTCCCAGTCAAAACCAACACCTCTTGCTTTTTCCTGCATTCTGTATGCTTTTACCAATGGCGGAAGTGATTTTGGTACACCTTCCAGCACTGAGTTTCTTCCCTCCTTTTGTATCTTGATCTTCTCCCAGTTGTCCAGTACATCCCTTGCATCATTTAGCTTTTCATCACCATAGATATGGGGGTGCCTTTCAATGAGTTTATTATTGATGGACTCCAGGACATCGGCAACATCAAAAGCATTTTTTTCCGACCCGATCTTTGAGTAAAACACAATATGAAGGATCAAGTCTCCAAGTTGTTTTTTAATTCCGTCCTGATCATTTTTAATGATGGCATCTGAC
>JABMQZ010000250.1 GCA_013202965.1 Bacteroidota bacterium
GGGTTTTGGGGGTTGAGCCCCTCCCCTACGGATCACTGAAGGTAATCCTACTACCCCGACAACTAGCAAAAGCCTTTTAATTGACTTTTGGGTTGTTCGATAATCTGATTGACGACCTTTCTCGAGGTATACTTTTTGAAATCCCTGATAATATCTGACAGTTCATTTTCGCCATTAATACCAGAATTTTAATTTCATCACATAAAAAATTTGTTTAAATTAAGATGTTGGGTGAAAATACTTGTCGGGAAACAAGCTGTTAAAAGGCACGAATCAGGAGATTCGCGCCAGCGGGAGCATAAGTATGAATGGTTCCCTTTTAGTGGTATAAAGATATTAAATCACAAGGCCATAATCAAGGGAACAGATGATGGATTATGAATTATGCCTGCCCGCCGTACTCAGGTACTAAGGCAGGCGGGGATTATGGATGACTTCGAACTTCGAACTCACTTCCATGTTCTTTATTCAACCAGCAGCTTCTGTCTGAACCTGGTATTCTCTATAACGACCTCCACGATGTACATCCCTTGCTGCAGGTGTGAAATATCAATAGTATTGCTTACAGGTCTTTCTTGCATTAGCTGTTGACCTGTGAGGGTATAGATGGTTACCTCTTCAACCTCTAAGCCATCATGTATGGAAATGTTTACCACATGTATTGCTGGGTTAGGAAACAGTGACAGATAATCTTCAGCATATAGTTCTTCAACAGATTCGGTACATGCTTCTTCTACTTCTACCTGGCTATTGCAGCCGGGTGCGTTATCATAAATTTCAATAGTTCCAGTTGGATTTGCTAAATAATCACAAACACTTTTTACTTCACAAGAGGATAAGGCAGTGTTATTATAAATGAACAAACTATCGATAGAAGCTGCATCTATATTATCTAATCCCGATAAACTTGTTAAGACATCGTTATAGACAATTCCAAGTCCTCCCCCGATGGAAGTCACATTGTCAAGGCCTGCTAAATTAGTTAGGGCATCATTGTTATTAATGCCAAGATGCCACCCTATTGAAGTCAAATTGTCAAGTCCCGTTAAACCAGTCAGAGCAACATTGTCTATAATCGCAAGATGCCCCTCTATTGAAGTCAAATTGTCAAGTCCTGCTAAATTTGTCAGAGCATCGTGTTGTGCAATAATAAGATTGCCCCCGATGGTTGTTAAATTGCCCAAACCTGCTAAACTTGTCAGCACATCGTTATTCCACATATCAAGGTATTCCCCTATAGAAGTCAAATTGTCAAGACCCGTTAAACTTGTCAATGCATCGTTTTCTCCAATCTTAAGGCATCCTCCGATTGAAGTCAAATTGTCCAATCCCGTTAAACTGGTCAGGGCAACGTTTTCCATAAACCAAAGGTTTCCCCCGATGGAAGTTATCACACTTAATCCGTTTAAATTATTGATATCTGACCCCCATTCTCCTATTTTTACATCCCCCTCTATCTCTGTACAACCGGGATAATTGATTTGGAAGCTATCAATCTGTGTCTGTGTTTCAAATGTAATGCCCTCAGGCAAACAGGACTGTGATGATACTGAAACGAAACAAAATATCAGGATTACGGTGATTAAAGATAATTTTTTCATAGCTCTACTGTTTTTAGGTTTACAGCCATTGATTAAGCAGAGCATAAGGAAGGTTCTTCTTTTGTCCTGTAAAGATACTAAATCACAAGGCCATAATCAAGTACAGACTAAAAGCCAATACACCCCCCAGGATTTTGTATGATATGCTCCTACGCACACACATTTTTACATGCATGCATACTGCCTGCTCGCATCCCGAGCTGCGCGCCAGCCGGAGTTCACTTTCAGCGGATTTTGCAGCAAGTCTTGTATGTCTGGTTTTAGCTGAAATACATCTATCTCCTTGACATTTAGCTGTTTTTGTTGTATATTTTGCTTTTATTATTAACTTAAACTTAATATTATGAGAACTACAAATACCGGAAATCTTTACGTAAGCTGGACTTTGCGTGTACTTTTGATCCTCATGATCTTATTCTTTGCACTGTTTTCTCTTGATGTATTTGATGAGGGACAAGGCTTTTGGGATACAAGTGTTGCATTTATGATGCATAATATTCCCTCCTTTGCTATGATCATTATTCTGATCATAGCCTGGAAATGGGAACATATTGGCGGAGCACTTCTAATGTTATGTATCCTTGGATTTGCAATATTTTTATTTGTCCAATCTGACAACTTTATGTATGGAACTCTTATAATGGTGGGAATACCTTTCCTTATAGGTATGATGTTCGTAATAAACCACTACTATTTAGGTAAAAGGGAATCTTAAACTAAATCTCCAAAAATGTACAATTTAAAATCGAATATCAAACATCATATTGTAATTTGTACATTGTAAACTGTAAATTGTAAATCATTAAGGATCAGCCAATATCAATTTCCCTGTAATGGAAGAACCAGCATTTGTGAGATTGATCAAATATATCCCTGACTGTTCTTTCAGGTTAATTTCTAAATCATTTTTATTATCATATTCACAGGCAAATACCAGTTGTCCCTGCAAGCTATAAACCTGCAAGGTGCCGCTTGCATATTGATCAGGAATTTCTATTTTAATCCGTCCGTTTGAAGGATTAGGATAAATGTTTAACTCAGGCTGCTTTGTATTCGTCCATTCCCGGATGCCTACCATTCCTCCGGTGAATGTTTTGAATATCGTACCATTGCTTCCCATCACCAGGCCTTCATCTTCATTAAAAAAGCATAAGGTATACATAGCCCTGGAACATGGTGGATCCAATGGAAACCATGTATCTCCTCCATCAATGCTCTTTAGGATGTTCAGCTCATTTTCGGTCCCTGTTAAGTATACGATATTAGCTCCAATGAACTGCATATCCTGATAGTCGATAAACTCAACACCGGTTTCCACCTCCTCCCATGTATCTCCTGAATCTATTGTTTTCAAAAGAATATTTCTCCCAAGTAAATAACCCACATCCTCGCTGATAAAATATATCTTATTGATAATATTATTGTGATAGTAATTCTGTAAAACCCAGGTTTCCCCCTGATCATTAGTAACAAAAATATACGCATCACCACCATCCTCAGCAGCAGCAATTCCTTTTGATTCACTAATAAACACGATGTCTTTAATTTCAAGATTATGAGCAGGAGAAATTATTGTTTCATACCAGTTTTCCCCACCATCAATGGTTTTATAAATGGCAGCATCATAATCAAATGCTCCTGCTATATATCCAAGGGAGGCATTCGTAAACCATATACTATTCGCTGTAAAATAAGCAGTGAAAGTAATTTCGAAGCTCTGCCATGTATCTCCTCCATCATAAGTCCGATACAAGTTAATAGCAGGATAATCACAAGCAAATCCTGTATCTGCATTAAGGAAATAAGATGTCCCGCCGATGATTGCTGGATGACAATTTGTCCAGGTATAGCCAGAATCAGTTGATTTAGTCAAACTCCAATAAAATTGCTTACTGCCCCAGGCATAAATAATACTATCTGAAAACAATTGTGTTTCATAGAAATTAAACATGAATGCCTGGTTGGCATATGCTTTAGCCCAGTTTGCACCGTAATCTATAGTTTTAAAGATCTGGCCATTGTCTCCAACGCAATGCCCAATTCCAGATTCGTGCATACACAGTCCATTTAGCTTCCATGAACCAATGTTAGAAGTTATTTCCTGCCAGGTTTCTCCAGCATCAGTGGTTTTCAAAATATTATTGCTGTACCACACAACAGCACCAATTGAATAGCCGGTATCCTTGTTCAAAAAGAAAAATCGTCTGACAGAATTAAAAGCATTCGAATAAACCTGCTCCCATGTAGCACCTCCATCAGATGTTTTAAGAATTAAATGTTCGCTATAACCAGAACTATCGCCATAGGCCCCGATAAACCCAATTTCTTCACTGTTGAAATATAATGAACTGATTTGGAAATCATCTATCGGATGATTTACGCCTGCATATTCCCAGGAAATTCCAGCGTCATCGGTGTGTAAAAATCCACTGTCACCCGAAAGTGTTAAATACCCGGTCAACTGGTTCACAAACTGAATCTCAGAAAGGGTGTAAGTGCCGGTCGGAAATATAGTATCCCAGTTCAAACCGCCATCAATGCTTTTCAAAAGCTGCTTATTCTTTTCAATAAGGTATCCGGTATTTTCGTCCGTAAAAAAAACATCATTATAAACATCCGAACTATGAGAAGTTTCATTTGACAGGTCAATCCAGCTATTCCCGCCATCATCGGTCCTGATGATGGTGAATTTTGATCCAACGGCAAAGCCCCTGTTGTCATTCACAAAGTGGAAGCTTGTAAATGCGCTGGAAACTCCGGCAGGATTATACTGAAGATCCCAGGTTTCGCCGTAATCATCAGTCAATATTACCGTAGAGCTACCTCCGACCGCAATAATGCTGTCATTCGGTAATATCTGACAATCTTTAAGGGAACTTTCAACAGGAAAAGGGTTGATTCTTTCCCATGGCGTGGTCTGAGAAAAGCCAACACCGGCGATAAAGCAAGCTAAAATAGCAAGAGCAAATAAAAAACTAAAGAATCTCATTTGCGATAAGTTTCCTTAAAGATAATAAGAATTTGTTGGCAAAATGAGAATATGCTAAATAGTGTCCGTCTATAAAATCTGTGTTTAGTTCATAATGTTTGCTGTTGTCCCGAGTACTCGGGATGCGTAGTCTTGAAAATCAGGAGTTTAC
>JABMQZ010000251.1 GCA_013202965.1 Bacteroidota bacterium
CGAGGGGCCTACAGCCTGGAATGCCTCCCCAAGCCCTCTTTTACTCAGATGTCGCAAAAATGAACGCCATTGCGCTTTTCACCAATTCAATCTAAATTTCCCCGGACACTACTAATTTAAAACTCAAAATTTAAAATTTATCCCACTGCGTCCATCGTAGCGAAGCGTAGGAGGAACACTATCTCTCCCTTGGCCCAAAAGGGGCCTGATGTTCGTAGAAAGATACATTGCAAAAGAATTTAGCGCCCTGTAGGGGTGCAATGTTTAATCGCATATTTCTAATCAGGCCAACTTTACCGGAAGATTGGAATGTAAGGTGTGGGGCCTTATTTTGAAATCAGATACCAGAAATCAGAAATCAGAATTATGTTCCCTGAAACCATTTGGGGATGGGTTTCGGTTTCGGTTTACGGCCATAGAAAAAATCATCCATCTTAACTGCAAAATGCCTGAAGATGAAGGAATTCTTTATCAAAGCGCGGATCATATTATGAAATAGATTGTTGGGATGGGAATAGGGGCAATCGCTCATGCACTTGCCACAGTCAGTACCTGCAATGCACCAGTAGGTGTAACAGCTTTCCTGATTGATCTGCCAGCGCTTTACGCCATGAATATCTTTCCTGTCATCAACAGAGATTGCCTGTGATGGGCATACATGGGCACATTTCTTACATATCCTGCAGAACTTGATCATATGAGAGTGGTCAGCCTTGGCACTCAGAGGCAAGGGCAGATCAGTAGTTACCACCGCTATCCGAACCCTTGGGCCTATTTCAGGGGTCATAAGGATACCCATCCTGCCAATTTCTCCGAGGCCGGCATCCCTCGCAACCAGCGGACACACCACCCGGTAGTTACCGTCGATATGTGCCCTGGCATGATAGCCAAGCTTCCTTATGATCATGGCCACCTCAGTTGCAATCACTGCGGCCCTCATATACTGATTTGCCGATTCCATAACCGTAGGAGCATGAGGTGCCGTATCCATGAATTTCTTATCCATTTCAACTGTAAATGCAATCGCATGACTATGGGGCAATTGCGCCCTTTTGCCAAAGTCATCACCCCTACCAATAACACTATTCCAGTGATAATCATGTGTTTTAGTAAAACCGACAGAAACAGCCCCTTCCCTCAATATCCATTTTCGGATAGAGGAAGCAATTTTTTCAGCTTCAATATCTGAAGTTCTCTGAGCAGGTTCTCCATCGACGATGGGATGAAATGCCTTTACTGATTTTAAAATAGCACTCGCGGTATTGAAGGCAAATGGATCATAGAAAGCAGCATGTTCATTCAACAAGCCCGGCTTTGACCTGAAATGCAGATCAGGCTCCTTATGCCCGGGGAATTCTTCATAGTACTTTTCATATCGCTCCGACCCCGGATCCAGCAATTTCCGTGAGAACATCACAGTTTTCTCATTGATCTGTCCCAGTGGTTTCTCCATATCCACTTTTTGCTCAAAAAATCTCGTTGGAAAAACAAGTAAAATGATTAGAAAGCATAATAGAATAAGCATGCCCATTACAGGCCATTCACCGGCATACTCCACAAAAAATACCGGTGATATCATCAGTATCGTAAGGGGCAATAATAAAAAGGCATGCAAAGCTGCCCTTTTCTCCCTCTCCATTATCGACACCGCCACTACGTACATAAGAAATACGAGAAGTATGATGCCAGTTGAGAGCAACAAATTGGAATATATGGAAAGTCCTGGCACGCTTGCTATTACAGCTTGATTCAAAACAAAGGTATTCTTTTCGGTCAAAATGGCAACAATTTCGGCAAATTCCGGTATAAAGGGTAATAAGAATAAGGCTTGGGTGTTTTTACTTAGACAATAAGTATTTATACTTAAAATGTTAGATATGTTAAATATGATTCTAAAATATATTATATATTAGCACACATATATTATGCAGGTTTAAATAAAATACCTGTTGTTTTCTTATAATACCCTGAATTAAAAAAACACTTGGACTCAGAAATAAAACCTGGAACAATGAAAAGACATTATACTTTATCCGGCATTCTATTCATGGCTTTCCTGTTTGCTGCTTCATATATTGCAATTGGACAGCAGGCAAACCTTTACCTGTCGTTTGATAATGGCATTCAACAACTTACAGATCATATAAACACACTCCCCTCCCGTGAAACGACCAATGGGAATGAGGAGTTTTACAAAATTGACTTCTCCTTTCCCGGTGCTACAGTGGCAAACACTGCAGTAAACGGAGTGGAATATCAATACCTGCATATTGAGGGTTTTGCCAAGATGGGGCAGATTGGTGCCCCGGCCTTGCCGGCACATAATGAGATAATCGCCATGCCACCAGGAGCTACCGGACAGATATCTATTGTCAATTCAAGCTATTATGAGTACGATGGATACATGATCCATCCAACGCTTGAACCTGCAAGGGATACCTATGGCGCACCTGCACCAGAGTTCTGGATAGATGAAAGCGTTTATAACAAAAATGAATATTTCCCGAAAAGCATTGTAGAGGTCACCAATGTGATGCTCATGAGGGGCATCCCGCTTGCAGTGACACAGATCAGGCCTGTGCAATTCAATCCTGTGACAGGCAAGATCAGGGTTTATACCCATATTGAGTTCCGCCTGGAATATAAAGGCGATAAGACAAGTTTTAGCAATATTGCTGACGACAATTCCCTGCACTTCACGAATTTACTGAAGCGCAATGTGATCAATTCCGTTAACATCCCTGATGGTATAAACCTTCGTGATTCCAAAGCAGGAGAAAAAAATTATATTATCATCACACATGACCAGTATTTTGGAGCTGCCAATGATCTTGCAAACTGGAAACGCCAGCTTGGCTATAGCGTGGAAGTTGTTTCTCAATCCTCCTGGACTGCCGCCCAGGTTAAAACAGAAATTGCAAACCGTTATGCGGCCTGGACACCACATCCCGATTACTTCGTGATCATCGGCGACCATACCGGCGCTTATGCTGTTCCGGGAGATGTGATCAACACCTCCTCCACTCTATAACGGTTCCTTTGCAACAGACCTTTATTTTGCATGTATGGACGAAGCATCCGATTGGCACCCGGATATGGCCCACGGCCGTATTTCTCCATCAAATGCTACTGAAGCACAAGTAATTGTTGACAAGATAATTGATTATGAAAAAACACCTCCAACTACTGCTTCATTTTATCAGAATGGGCTGAACTGCGCCCAGTACCAGGATGATGATGATAATGGATATGCAGACCGGAGATTCTGCCATACCAGCGAGAATATCAGGGATTATGCACAAGGTGTGCTGGGTTATACTGTTGAACGCATCTATTTTACTGACAGTCCTGATCCTACCTATTACAACAACGGATATTATTCACCCCCAAATACCCAGATACCTGCTGAATTGCAGTCAGCCAGCTTCAACTGGAGCGGAGGTTCTGCAGACATTACATCTGCCATCAACGCAGGGAAATTTTATGTATTTCACAGGGATCATGGATATGTTGGAGGTTCAGGCTGGCACAGGCCTTACTATACCACAACATCCATGACCAGCCTGACAAATGGCGATCTGTTACCGGTGATTTTTAGTATCAACTGCCATACCGGCGAGTACCAGCTAGACAATTGCTTTGCGGAAAAGATGCTCAGGATGGAAAACAAAGGCGCAGTCGGTGTAATCGCAGCCTCATATTTTAGCTTAAGCGGATACAATGATGGCGTTTCAATTGGGATGATCGATGCCATCTGGGCAACACCGGGCATTTATCCTGTTTTTGGATCAGGGGGTAGCGGGTCAAGTTATACCATCGGTGCCGGGAATGAGATTTACACCATGGGCGACGTCATGAACCAGGGGCTTTATGCCATGGAGCAAAACTGGGGCGGTTCTTCAACTTATGAACAATATGAGTACGAGCTCTTCCATTATTTCGGTGATCCGGCCATGAAGATATGGACTGAAAACCCAAACAGCAATACTATCACTGCAACACATTCTGCAACAATTGATTGTAGTGGCACTTCCTTTTCAATTTCAAATTCAACAGCAAATGCAACAGCCACCTTTGTCTTCAATAATGAATTATTAGGTGAAACTGTTCTGGATGGCTCAGGGAACGGAAGTATCACTTACGCAATCACTACCACCGGATCACAGCTTATCCTGACCATATCAAAGACGAACCATAAACCATATGTAGCCACTCTGCCTATCACCGGATCATGTAATTTCCCACCGGCAGTAAATACAGATGCAGCCTCTGCAGTTGCTCAGAATTCTGCCACATTGAACGGTGAGATCATGAATGACTGGGGAAATACCATCACCGAAAGCGGATTTGTTTACAGCACATCACCTGACCCATTTATCGGTGGCCCGGGGGTTACTCAGATACAAACCTCCCCTGTTGTAACTACAGGTACTTTTGCAGAACCGCTGAGCGGTCTGATTCCTGCCACAACCTATTATTACAAGGCTTATGCGATCAGTGTTATTGGTACAGGATATGGTAACACCGAGATGTTCACAACCATTTGCGGGATCATAAGCACTTTACCGTTTACTCAGGACTTTTCTACCGGCGCATTGCCCAGCTGCTGGCAAAATATTGACAACCAGGGAAGCGGACAGGTATGGGAATTTGACAATCCGGGAAACAGGACATTTACCTCTACTACAGGAGCCAACGGATTCGCCATTCTTGACAGTGACCATTATGGCAGCGGAAACAGTCAGAATGCAGATCTGGTAACCCCTGAATTTGACTTTAGCGGATTTATATCAATTAATCTGGAATTTGAACATTATTTCCGTGAATTCTCAGGCTCAGACGCTACGCTATCATACAGTACCGATGGAGGTTCAGTATGGATCCAGATCCATAACTGGACAGGCAGTTCAGGCAATCCCGAAACCTTCAGTCAGGATATGACCACAGAAGTGGCCGGCGAGTCCTCCGTTTACTTTAAATGGAATTATACCGGTAGCTGGGGCTATTACTGGATGCTTGATGACATCAGCATCACTGGTGTTGAAGGAAGTTCCACCAATCAGCAGATCCCTTTGATCTCAGGATGGAATATCCTGTCATTTTGTGTTGAACCCGGCGACCCGGACATGATAACAGTTGTTCAACCACTTATCGATGCCTCAACGCTGGTGAAAATAAGTGATGAAGCAGGAGGTTTTGTACAATATATTGCAGGCTCCTGGATGAACACCATCGGGAATATGGAATGTACAGAAGGCTATTATATCAATCTTACAGGGAATGCAAACCTGAGCACAGATGGTACAGAAGTCAGCTTCCCTTATAACATCTCACTCCTTGCAGGCTGGAACATCATGGGCTATCCCTGCGATGTGTCCCAGGATGCTATGACCGTCCTGCAGCCATTGATCGATGACAGCTACCTTGTGAAGGTGCTTAACGAATCCGGCGGTATGATACAATACATAGTTGGTGTTGGTTGGATCAATACCATCAACACCTTTGATCCGGGAGAAGGATATTACATCAATGTAAATACCAATTGCACCCATACACTGAATGATCCGGGCAAAGGAACCGATCCGTATATCGCACCGCAAGCTGCGCTTACAGAACATTTCACAACACTCACAGGCAACCCCTTCCTTCCCATGAACATCCTCATCCGTGATATCTACAGCGATGGCTTTATGGTGGAAGACGGTGACGAAATTGCTGTATTTGACGGAGGCATTGAAGTTGGCAGTTTAGTTATAGATAAATCCACCGGAGAATATCAACTGATCACAGCCAGGGCCGATGACCCCATCACAGCTGAACAGGACGGATTCAGTGAAGGCAACCAGCTTGCATTCCGTTATTGGGATAAGAGTGAGAATATCCAGTACACAGATATTCAGTCAACACACTTGTTTGGCAGTAAGCCTTTTACAAAACTTGGCACCTCCGGACTTGATCTGAAGATCAGCAGCCTTGGACAAAATGAGAATGGCCTGCCTCTTGCAAATTATCTCGGGCAGAATTACCCGAACCCATATACGGGTCAGACAACTATCGAATACGGTGTAGCAGAAGATGCACAGGTTGTGCTCAACATCTATGACGTCTACGGCAGGAAAGTTAAAAATATAGAGAATATGCAAAAGAAAGCCGGAAAGTATCTTGTAACAATTAACGGATCCTCAATGGAAGCAGGCATCTATTACTATAAACTGCAAATTATCGGACAAAACAGTAAATTCAGTGAAACACAAAAAATGATATTATTCTGATAAACAGCAGTTTAATTTCATAATCATCCGACAATTTTATGAATCAAATACCACGAAAAGCAAACTGATATTATTTTTGATTAATATTTTGAATATTCAAAAAGCAAACGATTAATAAACAAAACTTTTTCAACAAACAAAACCAAAACAAAATGAAGAGATTATTCTTAATCACTGCAATTCTTGCTGTGTTCCTTTCCACCTTCAACACAGTCAATGCACAACATTTTACCACGGTATGGTCCAATAACCCCTGGCAACCCATGACTTTTGTTATCACAGCAGCAACCCTCGACGGTAGCGGCCTGGTAGCAGGAGATGAGATTGCGATCTTTGATGTTGACGGCGTAACCGAGATATGTGTCGGAACCGCTGTACTTGCAGGACCAATAGGAGGATCACCCCTGATTATTACTGCCAGCGCAGATGATCCGCTAACCGGAGCAAAAGATGGTTTCACCGACGGGAATGCCATCATCTACCGCTATTGGGATAATAGTGCAGGCGTCGAGGTCATTTGTACCACACCAACGTATGATATGACCCCGCCTTATGTTAATGTATTCACTTCACTGGGAACAGCAGTACTTTCCCTGACAGGAATTACCAGTCCAACTGCTGATGCCGGTGCTGATGACGATGTGTGTGAAAACAGCAGCTATACATTGTCAGGATCAGCCACCAACCAGGCATCTGTGCTCTGGACTACCGGCGGGACCGGGACTTTTGATAATGCCTCATTACTTGCAGCTACTTATACGCCCAGTGCTGCCGATATCACTGCAGGTTCTGTAGTGCTTACACTCACTGCCACGGCAATATCGCCTTGTGCTGGCAATGCCTCTGATGTTATGACATTAAGCATACAGGGCGTGCCAACAGCCAATGCTGGTTCCGATGACGATGTGTGTGAAGGAAATTCTTATCTCCTTTCAGGAGCTGCCACCAACCAGGCATCTGTGCTCTGGACTACCGGCGGGACCGGGACTTTTGATGATGCCTCATTACTCGCAGCTACCTATACGCCCGGTGCTGCCGATATCACTGCAGGATCTGTCGTGCTTACACTGACAGCCTCTCCTACTGCACCTTGTTCAGGTAATGCTGTAGATGACATGACCCTTGGTATTTACGGGCAACCAACAGCAGATGCAGGAGCAGATGCCACTATTTGTGAAGATGCAACATACACTCTTTCAGGTGTTGCCACAAACCAGGCATCTGTGCTTTGGACTACTGGTGGAACCGGAACTTTTGATGATGCAACACTTCTTGCTGCTACATACACTCCGAGTGCCGCAGATATCACAGCAGGTTCCGTTGTGCTTACACTTACAGCCGTAGCAGTAGCTCCCTGTGGTGTTAATGCCTCCGATAATATGACATTGAGTATCCAGGAACTTCCAACTGCCTATGCAGGTTCAGATGCCGGTATTTGTGAAGATGGGACATACACCCTTTCAGGGATTACCTACGGCTGATGCCGGTCCGGATGATGTTGTTGCTTCAGGAAGTGATTACACCCTTTCAGGTGTTGCCACAAACCAGCAATCAGTACTTTGGACTACTGCGGGAGACGGTACTTTTGCTGATGCAAGCCTGCTTGCTGCCGTATATACACCGGGAACCAATGACATTGATAATGGTTCGGTAGTGCTTACACTTACAGCAACTGCAACATCTCCATGTTCAGGAACTGATTTTGATGATATGACCCTGTTCATTTCCATGACCCAAAGCATGAACCTGACACAGGGATGGAACATCATGTCCTTCTTTGTACAGCCGGCCGATATGAACCTGCAAAACATTGTTCAGCCGTTGATCAGCAATTCGACTTTAATAAAAGTACAGGATGAAGACGGTAACTTTATTCAGTATATAACAAGCTCATGGACCAATACTATTGGCAACATGGCCAATACTGAGGGATATTACATTAAGGTGACAGCCAATACCTCACTGGATGCACATGGCACACAAGTTATCCTGCCTTACAATATTCCGCTCTCTACAGGATGGAATATGATGGGATACCCGGTAAAAGCCCAACAGGCCGCAATGACGGTACTACAGCCACTGATCACCAATACTACACTCATTAAGGTTATGAATGAAGCCGGTGACTTTATCCAGTTTATACCCCCTTACGGATGGTTGAACACCATTGTAAACTTCCTGCCGGGAGAGGGGTATTATATCAAGGTCACTGCTGATGACAACCTCCCGATCAATGCACCAAGCAAGGGATTTACACCAGCCCCGATGGTACAGCTGCCTGAAACAGAACACTTCTTCTCCTCAGGATCGAACCCATACAACCCAATGAACGTCATCGTTGAGAATATCATTGCGAATGGCTTTATTGTGGAAGATGGCGATGAGATCGCTGTATATGATGGGGAAGTCGAAGTAGGTAGCGCTGTGATCCACCAGGGATATGATGGATACCAGGTGATCAATGTTGGTGGTGATGACCCTGCTACAGAAATCATTGATGGTTATACCAGTGGGAATACAATTACATTTAAATATTGGGATAAGAGCCATAACACGGTATATGAAAATATACAGGTGACCCCAATCATCGGCGAAGGTAAATTCGCCGGTTTGGGTACATTCATGAGTGAACTGGAGATTTCATCTCTTGGCACGTATGAGTACAGCGGTTCTTCCCTGGCATTTCTCGGACAGAACTACCCAAATCCCTTCTCACAGCATACGACCATCACTTATGGATTGTATGAGGATGGGGATGTGCTTTTGAGTATCTTCGATGTATCAGGAAGAAGGATACAGATTATTGAAGATACCCACAGGAACAGGGGTCAGTATTCTGTTGAATTTAACAATAAGGTGCTTGAACCTGGTATTTACTATTACCAGCTTGAAGTAAGCGGTTCAGGAAC
>JABMQZ010000252.1 GCA_013202965.1 Bacteroidota bacterium
GTGTAATCTACATTTTCAATTAATACATCCCCGGCATCAATAATAGAGAAAGGCCCGAAGCTGGTTATACAGTTATTGCTATCGGTAACTTCAAGGGTGTAATTCCCGACAGGAAGATGATAAATATCAAGGGAAGTAGATATAGGATTGCCCAGGTCATCCAGCCATTGCCAGGAAAGTGGAGGCTGGCCACTGATGAGGAGTCCTTTTATCACTCCGGTACTGCCTCCACAGGTGGTTGGGATGATCTCAAGATTTGTTGTATCTGCAATGGCAGGTGGGAAAAGACCAATATGGATAGAATCAATCTCAAAGCAACCGTTATCATTTTCTACTCTTACCCAATACCAGCCGGTATCGGAAATGGTGATCTGGCTGCTGCCAATGGCCCCGGTACTCCAGGAATAAAAGTGTGGACCGCATTCGGCATTTAATACTATATCGTTGCCATTGCAGATGGTTGTATCCGGTCCCAGATCAGGTTCAGGAGCATATTCAACTTCCACTTCACGTGAAGTTTCTTCTATGCGTCCACTGGGATATTCAACATAAACAGAAACTTCATAGGTGCCCCCATCAGTGAATTTATGAGTAGCATGAGGGATGGTGGATGTATTGGTCATCCCCGACAGGGGATCGCCAAAGTTCCATTCGATGTATGTTGGTTCAGGAAAAAACCAGGGATCGAATGTAAATGTATCACTTTCGCAGATGCCTTCGAAGTCGAAACGGAAGAGGAAATCAGTCATAAAGTTAGGAAGGCAGTATTTTGATAAGCTATCATTTAAACTTACACCAAATTGTTGGTATTCACAATCCAACCCCTGTTTCCATGGCTTGTGAATAATGCCAAGCCAATCATTGGGTACGTTACTTCCTAAGCCTGCACAGTATATTTTCCCGTCCGGACCAAGTTGAAGGGCATGACCATGGCCTTCACCAATTTTTACTGCTGATTGGAGAAATAATACAGAATCATGGGCCAACTGCATATCATACTGGTAAATATGACCAATACTCTCAACCATTATATACTTACTGATGTAAACAAATTTTGAGTCAGGTGAAAATTCACATCCAAAGGGTCTGTATGGAATATTGTACACTATTGTATTTCTTAAACAAAATGAGTGAATATAGTTAACAATACCAGTATTGCAATCAAAATCACATACTTCAATGTATGCTTCATCGGAATCCCCACCACCGTAATAGCAAGCTATTAAATACTTCTTATCATAAGAGATTCTCATATATCCCCATCCATCAGCTTGATGGCTGGGATCTCTATCAGGTGCTGGGCTTAAAACAGGATTCATGCTTACACCATCGGAATTGATAAGATAAGCAGCATAAGCATCATTTAAAAACTTTCTGGTAACGATCCAGATATCATGTTTATTTTTATGATAAGCAGCTGTAATTTTCTCTCTTGCATCCCAGCATTCTAACAATGTATCAGTAGAAATGACACCTCCTAAACCATTATTCAAATTAATATTTACAGTGTAATAAAATAAAGGCACTGGTAAATGTATGTCGGTAAGTAGTGAGGCAAAAACATAAATGATACTATCACTATCAGGTTTTGGCATAATTATTACTCCTTGTGTCCCTGTTATATGGACAGTACTATCATAATTATAAGGCATTATCTGATGGTCACTATTCCAAATCTTCTTGCCATCAGAATATAAAAGCAAATTACCATTTGTATCACTTATTGAGGCACATCCATAAATACCTGTTTTATTATAAATTTGGCCCAAATTGTTGTAGATGGGTTGTCCAGAATTAAAATCCAAACCACAATGATGTCCAAAATACCAATGATTTGTTCTTTTATTAGGCTGGGAATATACATTTAGACCTATAAACAGGAAAATAAATATGAGAATTATCGGATAAGGAGCACTTTCTTGCTTATGGCAAGAGCCGATAAATGTATTTTTTTTGAGATGCATGTTTCACAGTGTTTCGCCTCCAATAATCCCGCTATGTTTTATTCATAAAGCCAAAACAAACGCTGCATATATTTCTCCAACGGCATTGAGCCTACTAAGTTACGAAAAAATACAGGTAAATTCAATATTTTGAATTACTGGTGTCCGGTTAAAAATTAATAGAATCGCTAAAATGCTTGGGAGCGTTCACATTTGAACGAATCAAGCAGTTAAGGGCTTAGAAAAACGTTAATGCAGGGGGTTTTACTCACTACGTTCATGAGATCGCTTCGCTAAGTTCTCACTTCTCGCTTGAAATGACAATGCAAGCTAAAAAGGGAATGCGACCGCTGGCTGAGGAGTTTTCTCCCCCGAGGACTCGGGGTCGAAATGACAACATCTCATTTTTAGAGGGGGAAATGGCATTCATTTTTGCGACATCTGAGTAAAAGAGGGCTTGGGGAGGCATTCCAGGCTGTAGGCCCCTCGTCTTCGCTCGGGATGACAACTTATTAGGCTTAAAACTAAGAAGGGCGCGGCGCCAAA
>JABMQZ010000253.1 GCA_013202965.1 Bacteroidota bacterium
AATATGCCGGTGACGAAAACCTGCTTGAGTTCTGGAGAAATCTCGAAGAGGGATACCTATATTTTGAGATGAACAGAAAAGTTCCGGAGTTCACGGTAAATATGGATGGAAGTCATTGTTTTTAATCTCCGGGTTATATTGGTTTCGCCAACCGCGTTCGCATAAAGCTTTAGCGCAGCGCCGGTGGCAAACCTTTGGTGGCCAATGGGTTGTAAAGCCCGTAAACTTAGTCCCCGTCTTAAATTTTAGCGACAGCATGCGGGCGATTTGAATATTAATCTCTGAATTATGTTCCCCACATATATGATGCAGTAAACCTTTCTCATTTGGTTTTAGAAAATTCACTAACTTTGACCACTCTTATCAGATATATCAGGTAATTAAGCGTATCGAAGAAAACTTTTACACAGCATGGTAACCATAGGCGGACGGCAATTAATTAGTGCTGATTTCTATAAAATTCTTTTCGGGGGGGAGAAGATCGATCTGGATGAAAACGCCCTGAAGGAGGTTAATAAAAGTTATTCATTTCTTAAGAGTTTTGCCAAAGACAAGATCCTCTACGGGATCAATACCGGGCTGGGTCCCATGGCCCAGTATAAGATAGAAAAGGAGGAGCAGGTTCAGCTGCAGTACAATCTTATTCGCAGTCATGCTTCCGGCTCAGGGAAGAACATCCCCAATATGGCTGTCAGGGCGCTCATGATCGCCCGCCTCAATAATTTCATGCAGGCTTATTCCGGTATCCATCCCGAGATCCCCATACTCCTTAAAGATTTTATAAATCATGGTATCATTCCGATCATTCCCGAACATGGCGGTGTAGGCGCCAGCGGTGACCTTGTCCAGCTTGCCCATCTGGCACTTTGCCTGATAGGAGAAGGTGAGATGTTTTACAAGAATTATACCCATCAATGTGCCAGGGTATTTGAAGAAACCGGCCTTACACCGGCCAAAGTTTATATTCGGGAAGGACTTGCCCTCACCAATGGCACATCCTGTATGTCAGGTATTGGTATCCTGAGTGTAATTAAAGCACGTAAACTTCTCGACTGGGCCTTAATGGCTTCGGCCATAATCAATGAAGTGGTTGAAAGCTATGACGACCATTTTTCCTATGAATTGAACAGGGTAAAATTGCATAAAGGCCAGAATGAAATCACGGATCGCCTGCAAAAAATACTTGCAGGAAGCCGCTTGGTCCAGAAAAGAGCAGATCACCTGTACAATGGAAACGGGAAAGAAGAACATGTCTTCAGCAGGAAGATACAGGAATATTATTCCCTCAGGTGCATTACCCAGATCCTGGGGCCTGTGCTGGATACTATTGACTACGCAGAAAAGGTTATCCTGAATGAAATCAATTCGGTGAATGATAATCCCGTCATCGATTACCGGAATGACAGCGTCAATCACGGCGGGAACTTTCATGGTGATTATGTTTCACTTGAAATGGATAAAATTAAAATTGCCATCACAAAATTGTCGATGCTGTCCGAAAGACAGATAAACTTTCTAATGAATGAAAAGCTAAACAATAAACTGCCTCCATTTGTGAACCTGGGCACCCTTGGGCTGAACCTTGGCATGCAGGGAGTACAGTTTACGGCAACCTCCACGGTGGCTGAAAATCAGATGCTGTCTAATTCCATGTATGTTCACAGTATCCCCACGAATAATGATAACCAGGATATTGTCAGCATGGGAACCAATGCAGCGCTGATGGCTATGAAAGTAATCGATAATTCATTTGAGGTGCTGGCCATCGAACTAATTTCCTTGTTGCAAGCTGTTGATTTTCTTGGGTACGCAGAGAAAATGTCGCCTATCACCAATACAGCTTATTCAACATTGCGGAAGATCGTTCCTGTTTTTAAAGAAGACAGCCCGAAATACAAGGACATCAGGCGGGTCAGTAATTATATCCAGGCCAATGACAGCCTGCAATAATATTAAATAAGGATACATGGAATATGCACTCGTTACCGGCGGCTCCCGCGGAATTGGCAGGGCCATTTGCATCAGCCTCGCTGAAATGGGATTTCATATCCTGATCAATTACAGATCGAATAAAGATGAAGCAGGGAAAACGCTGGAAACGATAAAGGAAAATGGCGGTTGAGGTGACATGCTGCCCTTTGATGTTGCCGATCCAAAGGATGTTGAAAAGACTTTAGGCGAAAGGATAGAAAAACATAAAGA
>JABMQZ010000254.1 GCA_013202965.1 Bacteroidota bacterium
AGCCGTAGCTACGGCTAATAATTTTAACGCTGTATAAAGGAAAAAGATAAATAAATTTGTAATGATAATTAGGAAACGCTCTACTAAATCAATAAAAAAGGCCACATCGCTGTGGCCTTTTTTGGTATTTGGTATTTGGTTTCTGGTTTTTTACTTAAAAACGGTGATCTTGTATGAATAGCTTTGTTCACCATTCTGGAGTTTAACAATATAAAGTCCGTTGGCGAGCTCACTAAGATCAAAAGTTTTGCTCGAATTACCCTGGCCGAATATCATGGTTTCTTCAATCTGGATTTGTCCGAGAAGATCCATAATGTAGATGTTCACCTCTGATGTTGCTTCAGAGCTAATATCAATATAGAGTTTGCCGGTGCTGGGATTCGGGTAAATATTGATGTTGCTTGCGTTGAAGGCCGTTTCACCGATACCGATCTCTTCTACTGTTGTGAATGACCATATTTCGCTCCAGGTAGTGGTATCGATGCCTTTCATGGCTCGACATCTCCAGTAGTAGCTTGTACCCTTGTCGAGGTTAATGATCACCTGGAAGAAATTATCAGTACCCGCAATCGTTGCAACGCAGCAGGGGTCATCAAAGTTCGGTGTATAGTTATATTGAACATCGAAGGAGTCAATTCCTGTTATCATCTCCCACTCAAGAATCGGGTTGATAACGATATCAGTGGCTTCATCCTCAGGAATATCAAGCAGGACGGTATTAATGGTTATAAAATTCCATATGTGAGACCATGCGCAAGTGTCGGTTGCATGATTAGCACGTACCCGCCAGAAAAATTCATTTCCAAATGATAAGAAGCCATCAGTTGTATAAATGGGCTCTTCCACGATCAGCGAGAGTGCTCCGGCAAAGCTTGCATTATCAGCAAGCTGACATGTATAATCCACGACTCCGGAGATCTCTTCCCATGTAAGTTCATTGTGCAGGCCCATGTTAATTGCAGCACTGTCTGGTTCACTAAGCGTAACAGTATCAATCACAGTCAATGCCCAGATTTCTGACCAGGCACTTTGAGCAGATGCGTGTGTTGCCCTTACTCTCCAGTTGTATGTTTCACCAAAGTGGAGGAAGTTTGCGTGCAACTTAACCGTTTCACTCAATCCATCAAACAGAAGGGGGCTGTCGAAGTTAAGAGATGTATCAGCCTGGAATTGGTAATGTTCAACACCGGTGATCAAGGCCGACCCAATTCTGTCCTTACATCTGAGCTCAACATCCGGGACCTGGTCAACGGCATTATTGTTGGGCTTGTTCATTACAACAGTTTCAAATGTGGTAAAGGAAAATGTATCAGACCAATCAGATACGTCACTTCCTTCCATGGCCCTTACCCTCCAGAAATATTCCTGTCCGAAGAGAAGATGTACTGTTTGATATCCTGAAAATTCTATAGTCTCATCAACTACAGGACTTGTGAATGCATCAGTGATGTCAAGCTGAATCTGGTATTCAACTATTCCTCCGCTTCCACCTACAGCTGCCCAGTCAAGAATAACATCGGGCATCTGCCCGTCATCACCATTTGTCGGATCAAGTAGCGTTGGGGCATAGACCCTGTTCTGGGCTGATAAACTGATTATGGCAATCACGAAGAGAAAAAGCAGAGTGGATAATAATTTTTTCATGTCCGTTCTTTTTATTTGAAATTAGTATTTTATGTTAGATTTTTATAATTAATGTACAACAATAAATTTGCCTGTTTCAACAGTTTTTCCTGTATGAATCCTGGCAATGTATGTACCACGGGGCAGTGAGCTGCAATCAAGCTGATACTGATGTGTGCCGGCCGTTTGCGAAATTTGTTCATTCACCACCATTCTGCCGTTAATGTCAAAAACAGCAATGATCACCTCTGCTTTTTCATCCAGTGCATACTCAATGGTTGCGGTATTGCTAACCGGGTTTGGATATACTTTCAGAGCGGATGCATGAAGTGTAGAAGTGGGATTGAATATGCCAACAGGTTTTTCATATTTCCTGCTAAGGTTCATTCCCCTGCCATAGGTGGCGGCATAGATCACACCGTAGTTATAGGTGCCCGGGTATACATCAGTGACGGTATCTCCACCAGCGTCCAGATATTTAATCTCAACCTCGGGTTGGGCAACAAGCTGCTGCCTGAGCTGGAACACTGGAACTTTTCCTGTGCTGCCTTCCACAAATGTCCATGTGGGTGAGGATAGGTTAATGTCTTCTGAAACATACATTCCCATTTCAGTGCCTATGATGGCAGTATTCTGGTTGCTCATTTCAATTATTGAAGAGTAAACCGGCATTTGTGGCAGGTCTCCCTGTATGGAAGTAAATGTCGGAACAGCATCCAGGCCATTGAAAGTCTGGAACACATAATGTTGATTTCCGTAATTCCCAAGTGTCACGATCACATGAGCAGGATCCTGCGGGTCAACAGAAACTGAGGTAACGGCCTGGGTATTTTGTACCAGGGTGACCGGGTTGATCAGTGGTATCTCTGTAGTAGCAATAATACAATAAGGGCTGTTTACATTTGCACGTTCATAATCATAGGCAAGTTTTATGTTGGCGATCCTGTAAACTTGTCCTTCCAGGGTTCCCACATAAAGGTAGTTAGCATCAGCTGACATGCCGATAGATTGAGCTTGTCCGTCAAATCCGGATTTAGCTTTGTTGGCAATGGCGAACCATTCAGGAACTCCACCAAAGTCGAGAACATCAAAAGTCATCCATATAGCATCGTTTGTACCCAGGAAAAGTTTTGTTGATACAATATCCTTAACCCTGAGTGTATCTCCGGGATTCATGGTTACAGGTAGTGTATATTCAAATGGATATCCCCTGTTATAGCTACTGACCATAACTTTTGTTCCTGAAGGGAGCTCGGTTTTAGCTGCAAAGTTAACAGAGTCCCTGCTATACTCATTTTCAAAGTTCTCCCAATACATACAGGGGGTGTAATAAGCATCACTTGGAATCTGGATGGTACCCGGGAGGAAAGTATTTGAGTAGCTTCCTCCGGCATCTTCGGACCTTCTGAAGCTTGCTTGATTTGGGAATAAATCTATACTTGGCATGAATGAATAGATGAACAGCTCCGGGTCAATGATGGATATGAAACACTCTCCACCGTTCCCACCGCTGGGATACCATTCTGACCATATCTGAGTTCCGTTTTGAGCGGAAGCGGGATTGCCATGGCCGTTCACGTATTGTGTTCCTGATCCGTGGGTGCCGCCAAGAACCCTTTTCAGTTGTCCGCCAAAGCCAATGCTTGCAAATTGCGAAGTGGTATATGTTTTATTCCGGTTGATGAATTCATAGAAGAAAGAACCCATGTTACCGTCAGATATTCCTCCGTCATGTCCGACAAACACCTGATTGGCTACTCCGGGACGGAATACATAGATATGGTGATTCCTTTGTACATATGACGGGAAGATCTGCGGAGGGAACCGGCCGTCTGATTTCCGTGTCCATTGGAAGAAACCTGTTTCGTTGATCTTTTGTCCTTCCCACATATCTATACCTCCGAGTAATATTTTGTCGGGATTGTCAGGAAATACGACCAGTACATTATCATAGAGTCCCTGTCCCTGGCTTAAATTGGCATCCGGGGAGAAAAAACTAAGGGTTTGGCTTCCACCCGGGGCGATGATCCGCCAGTGAATACCCCTGTCATCGGAACGGTAAACGTTGATCAGGCCACCGCCACTATTGATTACAGTAGCATAAAGAATATCCGGGTTGCTTGGGGCAATGGCAAACTCGGTGCGGCCGACATTTACATAAGGCAGGTCAAAAGTGTCAGAGGAATGAAGGGCAAACTGGTTGGGATGACCATTGTCTGAAATATATGCAAGTCCTTCAACAGAAACTGCAGTGATACCGTCAGTACCAATTTTAACATCGCAGCTGGGTCCAAGCAGGAACAATGAATCTCCAACCCTTGCAAGATTCCATGTGCCACCATCATCTGAGGAGTACCATACTCCCTTATTGGTCGCTGCCCAAACATCTCCGTTATCCTGGTTAACTGCGAGTCTGTTAATGAAGGCAAAAGCCACAGTGTCATCATTTGCTGCAGGTGCTGTAGATGGAAGTAGTGTGAAATTTTCACCATCTGTGGATTTGTAAATCCCTGTTCCGACAAAGGCTCCATTATAATTGAGATCTCCGAAAATGGATTCCTCCTGAACAGTGAAGCTTTCTCCGGTACCCACATAAATGGTTCCGTCGGGACTCTGCGCCATGCATGAAACATTGAGATTATTGGTTTCACCATTTATCTTGACCCAGGTAAGGCCGGCATTAGTCGATTTATACAGGCCGCTGCTCACTGCTCCGGCGATGATCGTATTGGCAGCTGCATCGGTGTTATCGAAGAGGAGTGCTCTTGTCCTGCCACCTACATTGTCAGGCCCTAAAAACGACCATTCAAAATCTTCGCGCGTGGAATTCTGCGAAGCATTTTTCTCAGCCTGCATTCTGGCATTGATGACATCTGAGGGATTGAGCATGCCGCTAAGCTGGTTGTTGCGGAGTTTTGCCAGGTATCGCTCGGATGACTTAATCTCATTTCCGCTGTTGTGATCAGTGTCGAAAGGTACAAATGAGTCTGGCAAAGAGATGGTTGCCGAGATCAGGAATGCGCCCAGGAGAATAACTAACGTAACAAGACTTAATGGTAAAATTTTATTTTTCATGTTAGTCAAATTTGATTTTTGGTTTAACGGGAATATTAATTTTTCTGTTAGTTTTATGTTCTATAGGTGGCACAAGTTACACTTTTTTTAATAACAGGCAAATTTGTACGACCTAAAAATATTAACAAATATAGGTTAAATTGTTTTAAGTGATTAACTAACAAAAATAAAGGATTCTGAGAAAAATGCAAGTTTTATTAAGTTATCGGCAGGACGGAATCAGTTAACGGTCTTTATTCCGGATTACAAATTTTGTAGTAATTTAGCTTCTGCAATTCATTAACCTTTAAAACCCTCTTGACATGAAGCTGATACTCAAGCTCTTATTCTTTGTTTCTGCGATAACTTGTTTGTTCTTATCTCCGCAGCAGCTTGCTGCACAGGATGAAATCTCTGATACAGCGTATTTTTTTGAAACTATCGCTGAAGTACCCGTAACTTCCGTGAAGGATCAGCATCGCTCCGGAACCTGCTGGGCTTTTGGAGGAATTTCCTTTATCGAGGCTGAAGTATTACGGAGTACAGGTATGGAAACCGATCTTTCTGAAATGTTTATTGTGCGTTATGCATATGCTGATAAAGCACTTAAATATGTGAGGCTTCATGGCAGATCGAATTTTGGTGGAGGAGGACAGGCCCATGATGTGACCAATGTGATTAGTAAGTACGGCATTGTTCCTGAACAGGTTTATCCCGGACTGGAAATAGGTGAGGAAAAACACAATCACGGGGAGATGGATGGTGTGCTCAGGGGATTCCTTGATGCCGTTGTGAAAAAACGGGGTGGTAAGCTTAGTCCAAAGTGGTTTGAGGCATACAGTGCCATTCTGGATGTATACCTGGGAAGCATTCCTTTAACATTTGAAGTCGATGGCACTGACTTTGATCCGCCAGGCTATGCCGAAGAACTGGGTATTGATCCTGATGATTTTATCGAACTGACCTCTTATTCCATCTACCCTTTTTATGAGTCGATAAATCTTGAGATCCCCGATAACTGGTCTGACGACCTGTATTATAACCTGCCTTTACAGGACTTGATGGATGTGATCAACTATGCCCTTGAAAACGGCTATTCCATATGCTGGGACGGGGATGTCAGCGACAAGGGGTTTTCACACAAGAATGGCATTGCCATCATTCCTGAAAAGAATGTTGAAAGCATGGAGGGCACCGAAAGAGAGCACTGGGAGAAGCTCACCGCATCGGAAAAAGCAAAGGAACTGTATGATTTTGAAAAGCCGGGCGATGAAAAAGAAATAAGCCAGCAAATGCGGCAGGAGCATTTTGATAACTATACCTCCACTGACGACCACCTGATGCACCTTAGCGGCATTGTGAAGGATCAGCACGGAACAAAATACTATATCACAAAGAACAGCTGGGACGACGACAGCAATGACAATGGAGGCTACCTGAACATGTCAGAATCCTATTTGAAACTCAACACTGTTGCGATTATGCTGCACAAGGATGCGGTGCCGAAGAAGCTGGCAAAGAAGATGGGATTGTAGTTGGGTGACTTAGTGACTAAGTGACTCAGAGGCTCAGAGACTTTGGGATTGAGAGACTTAGGAGTGTAGACCGACGTATAGATGTTGCATGCAACGTCTCTATGCACCCTCGTTATCTTTAACAAGCTCGATAGAGGTGGCGGGAAATGCCGCAAACTTCAGCTCATTACCTTCAAACCACTGGCAGATGATATCGCCTGCGTGAAAGCCTTTGATCATTCGAATATAATCATCAATACGCTGAAAGGAAATATCTTCTTCCTTACCAATAACGCGCTGGACGGTCATCACCGGCCCACCGGATTTTAAGCTGACCATGTCACCTGCTTTGAAACTTTTCATTTTAATAAGATTGAATTACCAAAAGTGAAGTAAAGATAACAAAATCGATTGGATGCAGAAAATTCTAATTTCTGATTTAGTAGTGTCCGGGGAAATTTAGATTGAATTGGTGAAAAGCGCAATGGCGTTCATTTTTGCGACATCTGAGTAAAAGAGGGCTTGGGGAGGCATTCCAGGTTGTAGGCCCTTCTTCCCAAAAACAGACCAAGAATTGTCATCGCGAGCGGAGTCGAGCGACACATATACAAATGAATAAAACTTAGCAGATAAGC
>JABMQZ010000255.1 GCA_013202965.1 Bacteroidota bacterium
AGATCGAAATGCCACTTGCTGTTTTCATTAAAAGCGAGTGGGATCAGCCCATGGATCAATCCTGCTACATATCTTTTCACTCCGTCATTGTCCTCGGTTTCCATTTTGTTGGCCTCAAGGAGTATCTTGTATTTCTTTTCAGGTTTTGGCGGAGACCCTATGCCCAGTTTTTCAAGTACGGGATGATCAAATTCGCTGTCTGGCCTTATAATCGACCCGTCATGCTGGTATCCAAGCCTTAGCATGGTACTCCCGTGCAGACTCCAGAACAGATCCTGTAATTCTTCCGGCATCTCCTTCTTCCAACTCCCTGCTTTACCTTTTCTGAAATTCTTCCTGGCCAGGTCTTTTTTCTCATTCTCACTGATCGGACGGTCACGCCCACTCCCATATTTTGGTATACCGAATTTCATTTCCTGAAAGGATGGCAGCCTGGAAGGATCGGGTGTCGGCAGATCTGTGATCTTTCTAAGCCTTTCTGCAGCCTGGATGGGATCTGTGAGCAGATCTTCATATCGTATTACAATGGATGCCCTTTCAAGCCAGCGGTTTACATTCTCTGACCATCCACCGAAAAATGTACCTTTTTCAGCAAATATTGCTGCTTTGAGGTTTTCATAGTAATCGGAACCGGGTGCCACAATATCTTTTCTGTGATGAGCCATGGAGCATAAAGTGTCACGGCCGTCACGAATAATATATACTACCGGTATATCAGGGTCTGAGGGCTCAATCCCGGATGGTAACAGATGCGTTTTTACAAATGGGAATGAATCGTATTTCGCATCAAGAAAGTAGTCGGGATCCTTATGGAAAGTACTGGATTCCAGTCCGTATACTTCATAAAGGATGTTCCTGAAAAAAGTATTTCCCGATCGTGGGAATGATGCCAGCCAGATCATAGGTCACTTACTCCTTTTCTTAGGTTTCTCAGCCTGAGTGCTTCCTCATAAAGGGCAACATCCAGTGCATTCAATGCTTTTATTTCTTTCAGGGCTTCCTCGCTGACTTCACGTTTTTTATGGGTCACATTTACATGAAAATCAGGATATTTTTTAATCCCCAGATGCATCATCAGGTCTGTAAGATCTTCCTTGTAGTGTTCTTGTATTCCGATAAAATGGAATTTTTCCGGAGGCATGCCGTCAAGGAATTTATACATCCTGTTGCGGCTGATCTCATTCCTGGCATATTCGATGAGGCTTCTCTGCATTTTTGCCAGGATGTTCAAACCTTTCTTTTCTTCCTGTAATTCATAGGCAAGTACTCCGGAAAGATAATAGTAATTAGAGATCACCCTGTCCACAGGATCCCTCATCCAGGTGATCACAGGGATGTCCGCACCGATCTCGACAAGCTCTTTGAGGTCTTTATATCGAAAATGTCCATGAATGACGCGGACATTAGAAGGCAGCTTACTGCCCTTGAATCGCTTCTTTTCCATTTCAATTTTCCCCCGCCTGATATCAAAACGCACCACACTTTTTCTGCTGTACGCACTTTTTAACACATTTCTGAATGATGTTCCCGCAGTTTTAGGTATGTGAATGGAAACCAGTTCAATGTTATTTGAGATCTTTTTATGTTCCTTTCTGAATCTCATCATAGAATTATTGTGACATTTTTATAGATTTCGCCCGCTCATACAGCAGGATATCCTTTGTGTTCAATTCAGCTATTTCATCCTTCATGGCCTGCGTGATATCATTTTTTCTTGTTGGAGCTTTGTCATTGTAATCAAATGTATTCCCTGCATTAAGATGGACATCGGGAATATCGTTTTTCCACACAAGCATCTTTGCAAGTATTTTGACATCCTCACTGAAAGACTCCTGGAATCCGAAAAAATACAGGGCTTCAAGTTCGATGCCCTCAAGGCATTTGCTCATTTTGTTACGCACACTGTCCCGGGCATATTCCAGAAGTGTATGTGTCCTCTTACGGTATTGTGGATATTTCTCCCCATCCTCATGCGCCCTGCTGAGCATATAATAGTAATTAGAGATCACACGCTCAACAGGTTCGCGCATCCAGCAGATGATCTTTGCTCTATACTTTGTATGGATATCCTCGATATGCCTGTAATGCAGATGCCCGTGCATGACTTGCACCTGCTCAGGTATTCTGTCGATCAGGAGGTTTGAATAGTTTTTGTCCGGAAAATAATCAATTCTTCTGGTACGCGGGTCCAGTTTTTCTCCATATTCGTTTTTCAGAATTTCGTAGAACGACCTTCCTCCTGTTTTTGCAATATGTATGGAGATGAGTTCGATCATGTTATTCGGACCTTTTTATAGTACCGTCTTTCAGGTAACCGATCTTTTCCATGGTTTGGCCATGTTTTTCCCAGAAGAGCAGCTGTAATTCTTCCGGCATTTCTTCCTTCCATCCTCCAATAGCACCTTTCCTGAAGAATTTTTTGTTAAAATCATCTTTTTCTTCATCACTCAGCTGTGGACGCGCGCTTCCACCGAAATGTGCCTTTCCTTCACGTTGTGACTCGAAAGTAGGAAGCTTGGCGGTATCCGGTTCGGGGAGATCCAGCACATCCCTGAGTTGTTCCGTGATCTCAATAGGATTCTTGACGAGATCTTCAAAAAAGATCACCTTATGCGATATTTTCATCCATTCTTCCACATTCTTCGACCATCCGCCGAAATAACTTCCCAAACTTGCCTGAATGGCTTGCTTGAGGTTCCCGTAATAGTCGGAGCCCGGAGCAACGAGATCGGAACGATGATGTGCTGCCGATACGCAGGCATCACGGCCATCCCTGATCATATAAATGATCTTCACATCCGGAACACAGTAGGGGAGGATGTCATGTGGCAACTCATGGCTCTTAAGAATGGGAAAGTTGCCAAATGCCTTCAGCTCTTCCAGCTTAGCGAGTTTTATATCATTGCTCTTTCCTGATTCGATCTTTCTCCTTAAGCGGTCCTGATGCTTCACATTGTTGTAATACTTTCTGAGGTTGTTCCAGGAGTATATCCCATATACTTCGAACAGAATATTCCTCAGGTATGTGTTCCCTGACCTGGGAAAAGATGTTAGCAATATTTCAGGTTTTTTTCTTTCCATGCATGATTAGGTTTATCTGTCTACGCTTAATGAATCAACTTTTAAAGTCTTCTGGTAATGAAGAAATACTTCCTCTACGGTGCCGATCTTCAGGCATTCACCCTGATGCATAAGCATCACCCTATGCGCATACCTTTTGATCGTGCTCAGGTTATGGCTTACATGGATAATGGTCCTGCCCTTCACAATGGCTTCTTCAAATACTTTGTCTGATTTTCCTCTAAACCTTTCATCACCAACTCCACCAAAGAATTCATCCATAAGAAAAATATCCGCTTCAGCATGCACGGCGATGGCAAAGGCAAGACGCGCCCGCATCCCTCTTGAAAAATACTTGGCCTTGGTGTTTACAAAATTCTCAAGCTCGGCAAACGCTATGATCTTTTTAAACTTTTTATTGATCCTTCTGACAGGCAGCCCCAGTACGGAAGCATTTATATATACATTTTCGCGGGCGGTCAATTCAGCATTAAATCCTAAGCCCAGACTGAGACCAATGAAACTGCCATTTAGGGTAGCCTTACCGTCCTTGTCTGGCTTATATACCCCCGACATCAGGTGAAGCAAGGTGCTTTTCCCGGAACCATTGGCTCCCACGATGCCAAAGAATTCTCCTTTCCTGATCTCCAGGTTCACATTCTTTACGGCCTTGATGGAACGCTTATCTTTGCCGGAAAGCGTATCGCTTAATGAACCAAGTAATGAGGAACTTGTCTTGTCCCTGACATGAAATGTTTTACTGACATTCTCGAGCTTTATGGCAATATCATTGTCCGGCATATTATAATTTTTCAGCAGCTTTATGATAGAATTTATTGATGAGCATCAGCCCTATGCCCAGTAGCACGAATGCATAAGCATAATCATATGCTACAATATACCAATCCGGGGGCTTGCCATCCATGATCGTGGACCTGAAGTTGATAATGATTCCCGCCAGGGGGTTTACATACAATAGAAATGGAAAGGTTTCAAAGATGATGGCCTTTGCAAAGAAAATGGGGTTGATCCAGAACCAGGCAAGCAGCACCATATCCCAGATCTGACTGATATCGCGCATGAAAATATGCAGGGTAGAAAGGATGAGCATTACCCCGAAAACAAGGATGCAAACATTCAGGATCATGATGGGCATGTACAGCACATTCCATGACCACGGAAGATCGAAAAACATGCAGAAGAGAAGATAAACTACAAAGTTGGATAAGAAAGCCAGAAAGCTTGCAAGCAGGGATGAAATGAAAATATCCAGCTTTCTGACTTTGATGTTCATCATAAGGTACCTCTTCGACCGCAATGCGGTGATGCCTTTTTTGGTACCCTGTTGGAAAAACATCCACAACAGAAGCCCCGAATAGATATACAAACCGTAATTGTCGATTTTCTTATCGAAAATATTAGAGAATACAAGCCAGTATATCAATAGCCTTACCAGAGGCATGATCATGGCCCAGATCATACCAAGAAAAGTGTCATAGTACTTTATCTTGTAATCGGTTTTTGCAATGATCCAGATTCTTTCCAGCTGGTTATTCTCGGGTAGTAATGAAATGATTTTTCCTGTAAGTCCGCCTATCATGTATTATTGATTATGCTTTTGACAAAGATAAATAAATTCACTTAGTTTAAACGTTTTTTGATATATTTGACGCTTTGTGAGTCCAGAAGAAGAAAAGAGGTGAAAAAGAAAGCAAAAGATCAAAAAGCAAATAAAAGCAAACTGGTACTAATCAGCGGAATCATACTCCTCGTAGCCGGTTTCATAGTATATTCAAACAGTTTTGATTGCGCATTTCACTGGGATGATTACAAAGTCATATTGGGCAATGAAAAAGTGCATGATCCCGGCTTTTTTGCAGATCCGGGAAACTGGATGAAGGTTAACCTCAGGCCATTGTCGTTATTCACTTTTGCCCTGAACTGGTCAGCAGGCGGGGAAAATGTGCTTGGATATCATCTCGTAAACCTGATCTTGCATATTCTTACGGCATTCATCGTATTCTTGCTTGCCAGATTTACCATCAGCCTGTTGGCGGGAGACGACAGATTCGACCAGAGGCTGAAGGACGGGAGTGCTGTTTTTATAGCCCTGCTGTTCCTGCTGCATCCTTTGCAAACCATGGCAGTGACCTATATTATTCAGCGTATGACCATACTTGCTGCTTTGTTCTATTTACTTGCGGTATATTTATATGCCAGGGGGAGAATGGCATACCTTGGCAAGGGTTTAACAAAAAGATCTGCAGCCTTGTTGATACTTGCTTTTCTTTCCGGGATACTGGGTATATTATCAAAACAGAACGCAGTGACATTTCCGGCAGCCTTTATTTTGAATGAGCTGTTTTTTGTCAGGAAACCCGATGGAAGCATGTGCAGAAAATATATAATTTCCGGGGCCACAGTGCTGATGCTTGGCTTTCTTCTTGTATTATTTGCCGGATGGCTTCCCATGGAAACCACTAATTTTACCCGTTTTGAATACCTGAGTGCACAATTTGGCGTGTTTCATAAATACCTGCTCCTGATCCTGTTTCCATTGAGCCAGAACGCGGACTATTTTATCAGGATCGAGCCTCCGCTGATTGGTTTTATACAGCTCATTGGCATCGTACTTATCCTTGCTTTTATTGGATTGGGAGTTTATTTATTTAAGAGGAACAAGCTGGTTTCTTTTGGATTATTCTGGTTCCTGCTGAGTATGGCTGTGGAGTCCGGCATCATCCCCATCAGGGATGTGATGATGGAACATCGCATGTACCTTCCGCTGTTCGGTGCCGGCCTCATCACGGCAGGATTGATCATGAGATATTTACCCTATCGCTTGATCATGAGCATGTATGTTGGGGGTGCGATCATCCTGATTGCACTGGCCTTTACAACATATAGCCGGAACGAAGCATGGAAAACAGACCTGAGCCTCTGGCAGGATTCCTACGATAAAAATCCTGAGAACCCCAGGGTTATGAACAACCTTGGCCTGGCAATAAAAGTAAATTCTAATCTTGCACCCAATATCCGGGAAAGAGAAATTGAGCTGAAGCGGGCCATAAATTTATTTACAAATTCCATGAAGATGGATACTATTTTTGTTCAGGCATTTATGAATAGGGGCTTGTCGTATTTTGAACTTGGAAAATATGACATGGCAATGAAAGATATTGAAATCGTAGTTGAAAAGAAACCAAAAGAAGAATACCTTTACCATTATATAGAGGGTGTGACCTTTGCCAAACAGGGTCTGATCAAGGCCGCCGACATCAGTTTTGACCTTGCATTCAGGCTCAATGATCATTTTGCTCCATTGCTGACCTGGAGAGGACTGGTAAGTGCAGAGATGGAACAATATCAGAAGGCAATAAATAATTTTCAGGCTTCCCTGAAACTTGATCCTGAACAGACCATCCTTTTTATCAATATTTCGCAAATGTATTCTTATCTTGGCGATTATAGCGCTGCGCTGGACTGGATAAAAAAAGCACAGGCAGCAAAGGAGAAGGTGGATTATGAATATATACAAAGACTGGAAGAATTGATTTCCGGACCAGGCATTCAAAGAAGATGAGAACACTTGTTATCATACCCGTATATAATGAATCTGCCAGCATTGAGCAGGTCATCGGGGAGATTAATGCTAAGCATCCCGGCTATGATATTCTTGTTGTGAATGATGCCAGCAATGATGGCTCCGGTGCTATTGCACAATCCACCGGCCTGGCTTCAGTTGTCAACCTTCCGTATAATCTTGGCATTGGCGGCTGCGTGCAAACGGGTTTTAAATATGCCAGGGAGAAGGATTATGATATTGCCTTGCAGTTTGATGGTGACGGACAACACCCGGTTAAACAGATCCGCAAACTGCGAAGCATGGTGGCGAAGGGTAGGGCAGATGTAGTCATTGGCTCACGCTTCAACAAAAAAAGTGAGGGTTTTACCACCCATCCCCTCAGGCGTGTCGGAATCAGGATCTTTCAAATTGTCAGTTACCTGATGATCAGGCAGCGCATCACTGACCATACATCCGGTTTCAGGGCCTATAACAGGAAAGCCTTCTGTTTTCTCGCAGACCATTACCCCACTGATTATCCTGAACCGGAAGTGGTGATCCTGCTTGGCCGGAACAATTTTGTGATAAAGGAAGTCTTCACCCAAATGCTGCGCAGACAGGGAGGTGTTTCCTCCATTCCTGTTGCAAGGGGCCCTTATTATATGACCAAGGTGCTATTGGCCATGTTCATGGCATCCATCAGGTCAAGGATCATTAGTAAAAACAAAATGCGCTGAAATGGAAAATATCAGTCAAATACAAATCGTTGCCATCACCGTCAGCCTGCTGTTATTCCTGTTTATTATGTATCTGATCAGGAGCCAGAGGCTCAAGGAAGAATATTCCCTGTTATGGATCTTCTTTAGCCTGGTTTTTATCCTTTTCTCATTCTGGCGAAGTGCTTTGGACTATATATCGGAACTCCTTGGCGTGGCCTATCCGCCTGCGGCCCTCTTTATGATACTGTTGATGGCCATCTTTCTCATCCTGATAGAGTTTTCCATCATCATCTCTAAGCTGGCAGACAAGAACAAGTCGCTGGCCCAGGAGATTGGCTTGTTGAAACTTGAGATGGAAAAACTTAGGAATGGCGAAAAACGAATAGCGAATAGCGAAAAACGAAAAACGAATAGCGAATAACGAATAGCGAAAAACGAATAGCGAATAGCGAAAAA
>JABMQZ010000256.1 GCA_013202965.1 Bacteroidota bacterium
AGAAGGTAGATTTGTTTTAACCGCAAAGGGCGCAAAGTATGGCACGAAGAGCACAAAAAATTATTAATCCAATCTTTTCGCGTTATTATTCTGGTTGCTGGTTGCTGGCTCCTTGTACTCTATTCAAGGGATTAGCGCACTACCACCACCTTCCTCACAAACCTTCCTTCTTCTGTATCAATCCTGAGGAGGTAGATACCCGGTTCACAGGAGGAGACATCAAGGCTGGTTTGGGTTTCGTTTTGCAGTTTATGGCATTGCAAAATACGGCCGGAGTAATCCAGTATGCAAAGTTGGGAGATTGCAATTTTCGATTCAATATTGATCAGATCATTTGATGGATTTGGGAATACTAAAATGCTATTTTCAATGCCATAATAATCAATTCCCGAAGGAAGCCAGCATGCTTCATCTGAATCCGCATCACAATCCTCATAAACTGCTTTAACGTAATAACAATAGAGCCCATCGGGTAGAAAAGGAGTTTCCCTGACATGTGAATAGAAAGTATCCTGTGTTAATTCAAGGTATTCATATCCAGCTCCATCATCATTAAAATATATTCTATAACCTGTAATGGCTTGAACACTTAAACCTATCGGATTATAAGATGTCTCCCCCACTGATTCGACAGGAAGACCGGCAGGTGTATTATATACAGAAAGGTCCTCATTATACGTCATTTGAACCAATGAATGATCTGTCGCATTACCCACCAATGCATGAATGTTCCAGTTGAGATCGAAGCCGAAGTTTGTGATCGGATCCCATATAATACCATCAAGTGTGATCATGTCACCATAGCCGATTACGGCCGGGCCTGCATCAAATCCTGCAGGATTTTCTCCGTCAGGTGAGTCACAGGTGTAGCCAAACCATAATTCCTGTGCAACATCTAAGGTTACAGCTGTTGTAAGCGCTACTTCGTTCCATTCTCCTGCTACCACTGAGGCAAGAGCTTGCTCGTAAACAAGTGTTCCGGCATTGGCTCCTTTCCATACTTTCAGTGTAAAGCTTGTGTTCACAACATTTGCGTAAGGTACAAAACGGATCGTGGTGATAGACATGCCATCATACTGGCTGATCATATCAGCATCCCAATGAGAAGCAACGCTGAATACGCCACCACCTGTGAGGCCTATACCATCAACGTTGACGCCATCATCCCACATGATCCACTCACCACTGACACTACCGCCTGTAATTGGTGGTGACCAGTACAACTCCATTGTACAAACATCTATACCGTAGACAATAAGATCTGTCGGAGGATAACATATCCTATAGATATTCACATTATCCACAAACCAGGAAAGGATATCGTATGAAAATGCTCCTTCGGCCATAAAGCGGATCTTAAACATATGCCCAAAGGCTTCATCGCTAATGTCGATCTCAACGTTTGTCCAATCGAAATCGCCATCTGCATTGCTGAATTGCTTGACCCTTTGCCATATTCCGTTGCTCCATACCTCTACAGCAAAATATTCATTGCCGCTTGCTGAATAATCATCAAGACTAATATCAAACTCAAGGATAAACCTGCCATCTATGTACGGACCGTCTTTTGTTTCCTGGTACACCCCATTGATGTACCCGCTTGTAAGACTTTGCTGATAATTCGTGAGGATAGGGTCCCAGGTGAATTCGGCACAGGGCTCCGGAGTCCCATATTGCCCATTGATGACCCAGTTCTGCCCAGGCGTCCAGAAGGAGCTGAAACTACCTGAAGACCAGTCCTCTCCTATAGGCAAGAATGTTCCATAAACAAGGCACACTTCTTCCGGCCCGGTATATTGTGATTCGCCTGTATCGCCGGGGAAGGTATAGGTGCTCAGGTCATATAATGTACTCACATGGTAGTCGTAGCACATGGGATCGGGTGCCACATCGAGGTAATAAATAGTGTCACCTCCAATATATGGAACATAGGCAATATTCAGGCTATCACGGTAAATATTGAATCCCAGCTCAGGCGGAGTATTCACGGTATCAATTCCCCAACTTAGCAGTATATCATTATTTACAGTATCGCCATGAAGCCAATAGGGCGACATTAAAAATGCGGAAGTAAAATCAGCACATACATACTCAGAATTACCACATATATATTTCCCGGCTACACAAGATGTATATGATACACCATAGCTCAGGTACTCATAGGTGTAAAAGGTAGTATCTGTGTAAGCCATGAAAGCACTATCAAGAAATACATCGTATCCCAGCAGATCAGCCGGGCCGGCATTGATATCGACATTGTCAATGGCCCAACCACTTGCCAGGCCACCGCCGTCATCGGCATGAAAGGCAAACCATATGCTCTTCTGTGCAGTGGATCCCGAAAAGGCAGCAAGGTCTATTTCCAGATATTCCCATACTCCGGCCGCAGATGAAAGCGTATGCAATACGGTCCAACTGGCACCGGCATCCAGCGTATACTCGACTGTTGCCTGCTGTCCGAGTACTCCGGTAAAATAACTGTCGAAGCTAAGTACATAATTATCCGCTTCGCGCAGATCGAGTTCAGGGGTGATCAGGAGATCACAACAGCCATTGTTTCCAGGGCCGGCCAGGTTGTCGTTCACACTAACATAAGTAGATCCGTTAGTCGGAATGAAAAAACCTATACTGCCTCCATCATCCGTTTGCACCCATCCAACACCATAACTGGTCATTTGCCAACCAGTGAACCAGAAATCCACTTCATCAAAATTATCATAGAGCGCAGTGATCATGGCCTCATCCCAATATGCAGTGGCAGTTACCGGATCTACCCAGAGGTTACGGGACGGGTACATTTTCTGATCCAGAGTGATCCCAAATATTGTATCATTAGCAATATAGGTATCGAATTCGTCATCAACATATCCATACCGATAAAGCATAACATCGTACGGGCCCACCCAGACACAATCAAACATACATGTTCCGCTTGGATCAGTTACACATTCAAGGAGCGCATAGGGCCAGTCCTCTCCAATCATCAAAATTTCAGTATTTTCAATCCCGTTTCCATTACAATCTTCTATCTGAAATGTAACAATCTTGCCCTTGTCCATGCCAACGATATTTGAATAAACCCAGGGCGAAACACTGCCACCGGCATATACCGTTTGAATAGCATAAGCATACCATGCCTCAGGAAGAAACTGGAAACTGCTGTCAACGTAAGCCTGCGCCATGGTATCCGTGATCATAGTCATCACTCCAGTGGCAGGACCTAAATCCGGATTGAAATCAGACATCCGGGCAATGGTGTAATGATCAACATTTGTTGTGGATGGGTTTTCGATCAATGCGCGTATCATAAAATCCTGGTATACCGACAAAGCCCAGCTACCACCTGCCACTTTTGAATAGCTCCGGTTTACAATGGGAGATTCCATATCAATGCCAATGGGAGCTGCATAAGGGGAAGGGTTGAGCTGCATCATGGAAATAAAGAAATCCCCGCTGTCGATCACCGCATAGAGAACATCAAAATCGATCCACTCATAATTATTCACGCTCACGCCAATGGAGTCAAGCAGGTTTCCGGGCAGACCGGCTGCATCTTCATCATAGACAAGGATGGCAAATGGAGTGTTCATCCAGTATACATTAGGGAAAGAGCCATCTCCCACATACACCCTTCCACCACTCACTGTAGCAGGGTATCCGCCGGGTGTAAACCTTACTGCATTTTCATTAAAGGCCGTTGCCCATACAAACAGGTCTTCTGCTGTGCCATCATCATATATAATCTCAAATGGTGAGACAGGAAAACCCCACTCCACCAGGCATGCTGATTGCACTGAGCAATTTACAGTGGCTGTAACGTAAGGGACCGGAAAAGCTTCGGGAATCAGAGAAACATCAATATTCAATGTATCTCCGGCACTTAAAGAAGAAGTGTCGGAAAACAATACGGAATAATAATTTATTTTCTCATAAAAAAAAGTGTATGTGCCAAGATCTTTGATTATGAAGTAGGATCCATCCGCCAAAGTATAGGTCTGCCGCATTCCGATTGTAACTTCAACTCCGGGGATTGGTAATTGTGTAATAGAATCAATGACTGTACCGCTAACATATATGGGTGTTTGTATCTCCATTAGATTTCCAATTGCAAGCACTGGATTATTGGGATCATTGGATTCACACAAAAGGTCCTGAGGGTAAATCCCCGGGCCATAACCGGTAGCATCCCAAAAGATGGTAACTTCATGTGATCCGCCCGGTGGAATGATAGCTGTTGCAGGGGAAACATTTACAATATAGCCGGGAGGAGGAGAACCAGTATCAAAACCCGGAAATGAGAATGATAAACTGCTGTTCCCAAGATTAGATATCGTAGTGACCCATTGATACATATCACCTGTATACAACCAAGACATATAACAGGAAGATGGATTAATCATTATTTCCGGAGGCAGCCAATCAATGCAAGTTGTAACAGGGTCTGAAAAGCCCTGATCATAAAACGCTTGAACAGTAAAACAAGTTGTTCCATAAGCTGACAGATGATGAAGAAAATTACAAGGGCAAGGCATACTGTTTGTCCCTATCGCTGCACCATTTACCTTGATTAATGTAAACTGGAAGCTTGTATCCGGTGGCAAATCCCAAGAAAGCTCCACAATACCAAGCAGGTCATCAATTAATACAGCCTGCAGATTGGTAGGCGCAGCCAGCTGTGCAGTTGCAAGATGTGGGATAGTCAGAAACAATGACAGTAATACCCCTACCATCAGTTTCCCGAAAAAAGCGGATAAATTATTCATGACACCTGATTTTAGTGACAAGGTAAAAAGAAAAAACGGAAATCTCAACTAAGCATCATATATATAGGACAATTTTATATCTTAAATCGTTGCATGGGCAGAGAAAAGACAGTAGAATCCGGGAAAGGAGTTTTGAGTTCCGAGTGCCTGGTGCCGAGTGGCTAGTGCCTAAAAAAACGGGCACCCAATGGGCGCCCGTTTATATCATTCCTTTGAGCTGCAGTGCAGCTCTTTCGGATTATTGTACAATGGTGATCTTCCTCACAAGTATTCCTGCTGTAGTTTCCACTTTCACCATATAAACTCCGGCTTCGTATCCGGCAACATTAACCTGGATGTCGTTGTCTTCAACAACCTTCTGGTTGTAAACAACCTGGCCAACATAGTTCATAATAGTTACATGTGTAATATCAGTAGAAGATACAATGTTCAGAATCTCACGTGCAGGGTTCGGA
>JABMQZ010000257.1 GCA_013202965.1 Bacteroidota bacterium
AGGTAATATCACCATAAAATTAATACATAGAATACGAGGACTGCCATTGAGATTCACACCATCAGTTCAAAAATTATTGAATTATGGCTTCATTATAGCTGATTCCTCATCATTTCTTTGATAAGTCATGGCATGCTGCCATGCGATCTGATCATCGCTTAGATCGTTTCATTCCTTAATATCAAAATTCATATTTCCTTACTTTGTGCCTTATGGCAATTGCCAATTCCATAGGGCGGGCTGCTATCTATATAGATTCAAGGCGAAAAAATTGGCTCTTTTGCCACTTTTTTCGCCTGAGTTTGAATTCATTACGGAAAAATAGTCCGTACTAATTTCAAAGGTAATTCGTGATTGTCATTTTGCCAACACTCAGGTAATTCGGGATTGCCATCTGCCAACCCTCAGGACTTCTTTTTTCTTAATCAAGAACGGTATGATCAGGAGATCAGCCCTGCCAACGGAAACAAATGTAAATTCCTTCTAACTTCCCTGAATAATACTCAGGTCATTGAGAAGGATAACAAATTCAAAAAGGATAAGAGATCAGAAGATGTATCCTCTGGTGTGCTTCCTGAAGAAGCCACACACTTCGGGGATGCTGCCGATAAGAAGATATGGATTAAATATGGTAGTCGGTTGCAGCGGTTTTCTGGGTTTATACCAGCGAGGATTTAAATCCACTTATCTAATACGACTAAATAAATAACATTTATTGCTTGACATTGCTGCAAACATATAGTAATTTTATACTTTTGATTATCAATTACATATGAGTATTATTGAATATAAAAAGAAAGGATTGGAACAGTACATAAAAAACCCCCTGTTCTATAGTTGTATAGCTAAATACTGCGAGTAATTAATCAAACAAAACAGAAAGGAGGCAAGGCAAAGATAGAAAATTAATTCAATGGGAAAAATTGTAAAGTCTTAATAACTTGATTGAATTATATGCAAATTATTTTTGTACAGGTTATTTATTAACTTTAAAACTTATTTAACATGAAAAAACTAATTTTTATAATTTGCCTGGTAACAGCATTTTTCTTTACAGGCATAAATGAGATAGAAGCACAATGGTGCATTGATGTAACTTATGATGATGTTTTATGTGATTGCGATACAATTACCACGAAAACAGTTTTCTATCAAATATATGATGTAGTTGAAGAGTATTACATTGTAGATGATAATGAGCCACTTACATATCCACCGGGCTTATTTTATATAACTGGCCCTGACGATATTATTTGGGATGCTGAAGATCGTTATCTTGTATATGTAAGAATTTCGTATTTTGATTCTGGCCTATGTTGTACAGATTGGGATTCTAAACTCGTTGATGGGGATGAGCTTACAGAATGTGAAGTAGGTATTGTAATTAATATGGAATAACAAGTTGAAAGCAAGCTATAATAGGGATATCCCTACTTATAGCTTTTTAATATATAATAAGTATTAATGGTAGGAAAAAAACCATTACCGGTTCTATCAAGCATAATTATCCTTTTATTGCTTACTGGACTCAATGTACATTCCCAACCCAATAAACGTTGCAACTTCTTTTATTTCGGTCAATACATTGGATTGGATTTCAATAGCGGAATGCCAATTCAGGATACTAATGGCATTTCTTCCTATTCTTGGGGGAGTTCTTCCATCATGTGTGATACCAATGGGAACCTGCTTTTTTATTCAGATGGCTTTTATGTAAAGAACAAGAATCATCTGACTATGAATAATGGTTTCGCGGGTAATGCATATGTTCCTGGGACTCAGTCTGCACTGAGCCTTCCAAAACCAGGATCAGACAGTCTATTCTATATCTTTACGTCCAGGCAGTATGATGATCCAAATCCAATGTTCTACTATGTATTAGATATGAGCAAAAGCCAGGGACTAGGTGAGGTGATTGATAAGGATACTCTTGATGCAGGCTGGGATGCAGCGCAAAAACTTACTGCCGCTTATCATAAAAATAAAAAAGACATTTGGATAATTACACGGAAATATTCATATAGTAATTATGCCGCTTTCCTTGTAACTTCTGATGGCGTGGAAACAGACCCTGTTTTGAGTTGGGCACCTCCGAGGCCACTTCCAATTACTTCAAACGAATCGGGTTTCGTAAAAGTTACTTACGACAAAAAATATCTTGTATGTCTTAATAGTGAACAAGGGAGTTTGGATGAAGATGCGATTGATATATGCAAATTCGATGCAGAGACCGGGTCGATTGAATACCTTTATTCCTTTCTATTATTTGAAATAATACCAGGAGGTCCTCCTTACCAAATACATAACCTGGATTTTTCGCCATGCTCAAAATACATGTATCTTTCAGGAGAATTGCATGATGATACAATCAGCCATGTTTATCAATTTGATATGCAGTTTGCTGAAGATAAAACACTATTTACACAATCTGCTATTCGAATAGGTGAAGGGCAGGGCACAAATATTCAACTGGCCCCCGATGGAAAAATATATTGCTTTGCGTTATCATCTCATAACCATTCAATAACGAACAATTGGGTGGGGGTTATCCATAATCCTGAAAAGCAAGGTTTGGACTGCAATTACCAACCTTATGCATTTTTTCTTGATCATGGGCAAATTATTAAAGCTTGTGTCAATTTTGCAACAGATTTTCTCTTTCGATTTGATTTCGATGGTATTTGTGAAAGCGATACATTTACATTCGACCCCTGGTTCTTCCCTGAGCCAACATTTATCCAATGGAACTTCGGTGATATTCTTTCAGGAGCTAACAATACCTCTACTATTCCTCATGCCACTCATAAATTCACAGATGGTGGCACTTATGAAGTATCTGTTCATGTTGAGTATCCCAGTGGGAGGATTGAAGAAACTTCACGTAAAGTCGAAGTTGTATATGCACCAGAACCTGACCTGGGGCCGGATACAACAATGTGTACAAATACTGATATAATATTAAATGCTGAATGCGGTCCACACTTTTATTCGTGGAGTACAGGAGCCATTGGCAGCAGCCAGATCACGGTATCCGATACGGGATGGTACTGGGTGAAGGTAGAAAGTGATGCCGGATGCTTTGAGATTGATTCCATCCATATTGGTCTTTTTCCAGCTGCTATTGCAGATACAACTAATCTTGAGATCATCCCAACCACCTGCGGAGGCAGTACTGGTGTGATCAAAGGAATAGTTGTTAATGGCCTGCCTCCTCTTAATTATCAATGGCTGGATGACATGGGCAATCCTATTTCAACTTCATTAGATATCTATCATTTGCCTGTCGGGAATTACACCCTTGAAGTTACCGATAATAATAACTGTATAAGCAGCTTCGGGCCTTTCTCTATTATTGATGCCGGGGATGTATTAATAGAAAGTGTCGATTACACTCAGGAGCATTGCAATCAGCAGGATGCCAGCATTACGATAACTGCCATATCCGGATTAGGAGATATGCTGTTTTATTCCATCGATAATGGAGCAAACTACTACAGCAACCTGGGCATATTTACAGCTTTATCGGCAGGCAGTTATGCTGTACGGGTAAGAGATTCGTCGGATTGTCAATCGGTGTATATTAATAATCCAGTAATCATTCAAAACATTGATGCTCCCGAGATCATTGATGTGCAGATTGGTGCATCATCAGTTGGGCAAAGTACCGGTTCTATTGAGATCACTGCTTCAGGAAGCTCCGACACCTTGTTTTATTCCAATGATAATGGTGCGAACTTCCAGATCAATAACGGAGGGTTTTATAACCTTGCAGCGGGCTTCTACACCTGTGTGGTGGTGGATGAGATTGGCTGTGATACTATTTTCATAGTGGAAGTACCTGAAGAGGTTACTATTCGTTTGCAGGCTGTTGCCGGTGAAGATGAAGCTTGTCCGGGAAATTCAGCCTATGTTCCTTTATTCGTTAGCAACTTCAATGATGTTGCGTATTTTAAGACTACGCTTTTATACAATAAGGACTTTCTGACATGCACAGGCTATGCAAATGCACATGTGCTGCTGGAAGATTCATTGCAAGCCCTGTTATTTCCTGCAGAAGGCAAAATAGAGCTATTATGGTCATCTGATGCTGTTGATCTGCCGGACAATACTCCAATAGCTGATCTGGTATTCCAAACAATAGATCCCGGTATAAGTCTGGTTGAGTGGGATGGATCAGCCGGAGCAAGTTTATTTCAGAACTCAACAGGACTGACTATCCCGGTAGACTATTTTACCGGAAATGTAAAGATCTATAATGAAGTAACAATTTTATTAAGTAGCTCCGAAGAAATATGCCAGGGAAAATCACTGGAAATAGAACCCTGGATATTGTCAAGCAATGGTGATGTTTCTTATTTATGGACTTATCCCAACGGGGATACAAGCAATGCGGAATCCCTGACATTTAATGATATCCAGGAGAACGAGGCAGGAATATATTACCTGATCGTAAGTGATACATTAGATTGTAATTCAGAAGAATCTGTGGAAGTAATAGTACACCCACTGCCCATTCCTGACTTTGCAGGACAGGATACCATTATAACAGAAGAACCCGTAGTAATCGACGCAGGTCCAAATTATGTAACTTATCTTTGGAATACAGGAGAAAGCACGCAGTGGATTACCGCAAGCTATGATGGCTGGTACGGAGTCATCATTGAATCCCAGCAGGGCTGCATGGGTGAAGAT
>JABMQZ010000258.1 GCA_013202965.1 Bacteroidota bacterium
CAATTCTCAAACAATCTATGTCATACCAAGAATCAATAGAACCATACGGATCGTCTTGTAAATTAAACAAAACTTTTATGAAAACAGTTAAAGAAATATTTTCACCAAGAAAAGAAGAGTTCATAACAAAACTAAACTCTCTCTGTTCTAACCCCTCTTTAAAAGATTTAACCTCATTAGCAAAAATCTCTATCAGATCTTCTGGCTCCTTGTCTTCAATAGCTTGGTTTGTGAGGTCTAATACTTCATTCATCATTGTTGATATGGAATTCAACTCTTGTACGTCAAAATCACATAGACTTTCTTTTAGCTGGTTAATGGGGTTTTGCAATTGATGAAGGATATAAGGAAATTGTTCACTCATGATTGTCTCGTTATAAAAGGTTGGAATACTATAATAGACTTACAAAAAAATATATTACTTCCTTCTTTAAAAATAATACCTCTGACAGGGATCGAACCTGCATGCCGAAGCACAGACACTTAAAATCTGCGTGTATTCCTATTCCACCACAGAGGCAACTTAACTGCTCCTAACAGGAGTCGAACCTGTACACCCGTAGGCACAGACTCTTGAAATCTGCGCGTTTGCCAATTTCGCCATAGGAGCAAGCACCGGAAAGGGCGGGATTCGAACCCGCGTGACTTTCGCCAACAGAATTAGCAGTGCTGCGCAATAAACCGCTCTGCCACCTTTCCAAACGGATAGTAAAGGAATCGAACCCTCAACCTTGCGGCTGGCATGGCTTTCAAGGCCACTTCTCCCCATGGAGGCTACCATCCAATAAGCTAGGTACAGGATTTGAACCTGTGTACTCGTGGTTGCAACACGAAGCCTCGCCTCTCGGCCAACCTAGCATTTTTAACGGATAGGAAAGGAATCGAACCTTCATTCCCATTTAAGGAAAACTTGTTTTCGAGACAAGCACGACCTTCCAATAGTCGTCACGCTATCCAATACGGGTGACAGGGATCGAACCTGCACGCCTTTCGGCACTAGATCCTAAGTCTAGCGCGGCTACCAATTACGCCACATCCGCAATCATGCTGCGAAGGTACACATTTCTGATCGTATGTACAAAAAATCCACTCTGCAGGGAGGAAGTGATTCTGTTTGAAACCAGCATGCTAATTTTTCAGAAAATAGCAATAAACGGTGCGGAATAAAGTTAATAAAAGATAAAGCAACTATTCCAAATATATATTATCTATTACCTATAGATTGTATTGTACTCCATAATATAAATTGAGAGCATTGACTGGCGCACTTTTAAGGAAAACTTTTCTGCTTTTTGCTTTTCTTGGCATGATGGCATTTGTCAATGCTCAGGAAATGTGGGGTGTAGTAAATGGGAATTATGCCGGCATTAACAGCACAATGATCAACCCGTCTTCCATGATGCATTCGAAGCTGTATATGGACATTAACATTGCAACTGCTGATGTGTTTTTCGAAAACAATGCATTCTATATCCATAGGGAGGATTACAAACCCTTATCCTTTTTAAAAGCTGACGCGACTTTTCCTGAATACGGAAAAGACGACATGCCTTTTGATTATTACAGGAACACGCAGAGAAAGAATGTTCACCTCAGCATCAGGGCGCTGGGGCCTTCTTTTTCCATTGCACAGAGAGATCAGGCTTTTGGTTTTCAAATTGCTTTCAGAACTGTGGTTTCTGCACGCGATATCCCTTACGAGATCATTCCGTTCTCTTATGAAGGACTGGATTACGTTCCACAGCACAATATCAACTATAATAGCGATATTATGCTGATTTCCAGTTTGTCCTGGACGGAGATTGGCATGAGTTATGCCCGGACAGTATCCCGGCAGGGTCCCAATCACTTAACTGCCGGAATTACAATCAAAAAACTTTTGGGCTATGCAGGAGCTTACCTGGACCTCGAGAATATTGATTACATCGTGAATAATGACAGCACCCTGAACATTCGGAATATCAGGGGGGAACTGGGCTATTCAACAGCCTCAATGCCTGCCGGGCAAATAATAAACGGAAAAGGCTTCGGTATAGATGTCGGTATAACTTATGAAAGGAAGAGCAAGTACTCTCAAAGCCGCAGGTCCAAAAAGCTTTGTAAACAGCCATATGAAGATTATGTCTATCGTATAGGAGTTTCCTTGCTGGATATGGGAAGGATCAGATTCAGATCGCCAGCGGCAAGACATGATTACAATGATGTAGGAGCATTTTGGGAGCATGTTGATACTGTTAACTTCAGGAGTGTTGAGCAGTTTACCCAGATGATAAGTGGGGTGCTATATGGAGATCCCAATGCTTCTCTGTCTTCCAATAGAATTAACATGGTGTTACCATCGGCCCTGAGTCTTCAATTTGATTTTCATTTCAGAAAGCAGTGGTATGTGAATCTCACAACTGTGCTGCCTGTTAAAACGGGTAAAGCGTACATTTACCGACCTGCGCAGCTTGCGATAACGCCCAGGTATGAAAGCAGGACTATTGAAATAAACATGCCTGTATCACTTTATGATATGCGCCGGCCCAGGGTGGGTCTGTCCACGAGGTTCTGGTTCTTCACCATAGGAACAGATAATCTTCTGGGGTTCTTTAATGTGACCGATTTCACCGGATTTGATCTGTACGTTTCCCTGAAATTTAATTTCCTTAAGGGAAGGTGCCGCCCATCTCCCTGGAATTGCGATTATCATCAAATCCGTTCCCTTTGATATTCCCTGAAGCTCTTTCTTGATTTGTTGGCCAGGAGTGCAAAATAGATGATTGGTATTTCTGCTCATCCAACTAAGTGATTCACATAGTACAAATCAGTATTATTTCCATAATGCCCTTTGTTTTGGCTTTGTATATTCGCAACTGCTTGATTGGAACATTTTGTTGTACTGCCCGTATAACAGAGCTGCCAATTCAGTTGAGCTAAGCTGAACTTAAAAGAAAAGCATTGCAGACAAACCCAGATAACAGGGCTTTTTTAATTGCATATTTCATTTTTGGAATGATGTTGATCTGGGGCTCTTCCTCCCGCAGCTATTCACAATTCCAAACCGGCACCAATATCAGTACTTATGCTGGTGTTAACCATGTTTTTACGAATCCGGCCTTGCTCTCAAACAGTCGCTATTATGTTGATGTTAATATAATTAGTGGCGGATCCTTTGTTCATAATAATTATGCTTATCTGTCACGAAAGGAATACAATTTTTTTAATATGCTGAATCCCAGTTACCGCTTTCCCATGCATGATAAGGAGTATGGTCAGGGTGAAAGGCCTGCATATACTGTTGAAGGAAAGAAACCCAAGGATTTTCTGTTGAATAGCCATATCATCGGTCCATCAGTCATGATTGCCGTGAATGATCACGTCTTTGCCCTGCAAACCAGTTTCAGGTCGGTGAATTCAATCAGGGATATTCCTTACGACATGGCAAATTATTTTTATTACAGCCTTGATTACAAGCCACAGCATGGAATGGAATATGAACACCGGGATCCCATTAAGTTCGCAAGCCTGAGCTGGAGTGAAGTTGGCCTTAGCTGGGCGTATACCTTTAGTAAGTATAACCGGGATAGATGGTCCTTTGGTATTTCGGCCAAGATGTTGCTTGGGCATGCAGGCTCCTATGTTTATCTTGATCACATGAAATATTTCACTCCCGATGACGAGACCGTTTATATCAGGAACATAAACGGTGAAGCTGCATATTCCCTGCCTGTAGATTATTCTGAAACGGCCATGAATGCCGAAACAAAGGTCAGGGGTTATGGAATGGGCTTTGATCTGGGTGTGTCTTATATCCATACAAAGAAGGGCCATTCCAACGTTAAGTACAATAGGTTGTGCGCACAGCGATATGAAGACTACAAATATAAAATTGGAATATCCCTGATGGACTTTGGCTGGATCCGTTTCACCGAGCAGGCACGAAAATATGAGTATCATAATGAACAGGGCTATTGGGATGAGGTCGATACGCTCAAGCCGTATTATGATAACTTTGATTATATCAGCGAGGACATTAGCATGCGTTTATGCGGATCACCCGACTGTGCAAAAACTGCCGATGCGTTCTCCATGTTTTTACCGGCAAGCCTGGGTGTACAGTTTGATTATCACTATGTGAATAACTGGTATATCAGCAGTTCTTTGAGGCTTCCGATAAATTTTGCAAAAAACCAGGTCAGGTATCCTTCCAGTGTGGTGATCGCGCCAAGGTTAGAGACTCAGGTTTTTGAGATGGGAATGCCATTTACACTGTATGACATGCGTTACCCTATGCTTGGGGCTTTTGTAAGATTTTATAATATTACAGTAGGTACTGATAACCTGTCAGGATTCTTTAATCTCACCAATCACTACGGATTTGATCTATATGTTTCGGTGAAAATCAATTTTATCAAAAACCGTTGTAAGAAGAAACTTCCCCGTTTCTGTATTGATGATTTCAGATTTAGAAAGAGCCACAATTGATTCCGGGCTCTGTGATCTTTAAGAAATACCAGCTTTTTTTTCCAGCATTTCTGTAGTAACAGACTTCGGCCTTTCAAGGGGGTACAGCAGTGCGCGGTCCCAGATCACGTTGGCACAAATACCAATGGATCTTCCAATGCCGAACAATACCGTGAAGAAATCAAATTCCCGCACACCATAATGCCATTGGATAATACCGGATTGTGCATCCACATTGGGCCAGGGATTCTTGGCTTTGCCATGCTCCATCAGGATCGGGGGTACAACCTTGTAAAGGGTGTCAATATACTTAAACATTGGGTCATCTTTTAAATGCTTAAGGCTGAATTCACGCTGAAGCATGTAGCGCGGATCAGTTTTTCGCAGTACAGCATGGCCGTATCCCGGTACCACAAACCCTGCATTCAGGGTATCCCATACGTATTGTTTAATTTCACTCTCGCTTGGCTCAACTCCGCCCATCTTCTCCATGAGTTCCTGGAGCCAGCGCAGCACTTCCTGGCTGGCAAGACCATGAAGAGGGCCTGCCAGTCCGTTGATCATGGCTGATAAGGAAAGGTAGATGTCTGACAGCGAACTGGCAACAAGGTGTCCTGTATGGGCACTTACGTTGCCGGATTCATGATCACTATGCAGGATGAAATGAAGTCTGGATACATCATCATAAGGTTTATCAATTCCCATCATAAAGGCAAAATTGCCGCCCAGGTCAAGATTCGGGTTTGACTGTATACGATTGCCATCCTTGTATAGCTTGGCATAGATATATGTTGCAATTTCAGGCAGTTTGGCAAGAAGGTTCAGCGTGTCTTCATAAGTAGAGTCCCAGTAATCTTCCTTTTTAAGCCCGGCAAAATATTTTTTTGTGAAGAATGATTCCCTGTGCATGGTCAGGATGGCAGATGAAAAGATGGTCATCGGATGACTGCAACAAGGAAAGGCATCAATAACTTCATAAACATAGCGGGGGAGTATCCTCCTTTTGCTGAATTCATCAACAACATCAAGCACTTCATTTTGTGTGGGGATATCACCGGTAAGCAGAAGGAAAAACAAGCCCTCAATATAGGGCATTTCCGCACCTTTGGGTTTCGGCAGTTTTTCAAATACTTCCTTTAAAGTATAACCGCGGAATCTGATCCCTTCATTCGGGTCCAGGTATGAAATGTCTGTGACAAGGCTTTTTAAGCCTCTCATCCCTCCAAGTATCTTAGCAATAGTGACTTCATCAACAACAACATCGCCATGTTCTTTAAGCAACTTTGCTGTGCGCGGCCTCCATTCTTCTATTTTTTGTTTTAGCCTTTCTTTTAAAACTGACATTATTCCCTCCTTGCTTTCTCCTGATGGAGAATAGTTTAATTACATATTTTCAATAATTGCACTTCCGAATTCAGAGCATTTAAGAAGTGTGGCATCTTTCATCATCCTGTGATAATCGTAGGTCACTCTTTTCTGTTTGATGGTTTTTTCCAGGCCGGCCCAGATCAGATCATGCACTTCATTCCATCCCATATATTTAAACATCATGCTGCCTGATATGATGACTGATCCCGGGTTTACTTTATCGAGTCTGGCATATTTGGGAGCAGTACCATGTGTGGCCTCAAAAATGGCATGTCCTGTCTCATAATTGATGTTGGCACCCGGTGCGATGCCTATTCCACCCACCTGGGCAGCAAGCGCATCTGAAAGGTAATCTCCGTTGAGGTTCATCGTAGCAACAACATCAAATTCTGAAGCCCTGGTGAGTACCTGCTGAAGGGTGATGTCTGCAATAGCATCACGGATAAGCAGTTTGTTTTTCCATTGTCCGTTTCCATGTGTCGGAAGTAACTCCAATCCTTTCTCAACTTCTTTCCGGATTCCGGCCTTTTGCTCATCCGTCATCATGTGATAACCGGGCTCGATCAGCATCGCATTTTTCTCGATGGAGATGTCCGGCTTATGTTCAACATTGCCCAGTATCCAGCTTTCTCTCTCAGTGACAATCTGTTCGCGAAACTCTTCTTTTGCAAGCTCATAGCCCCAGTTTTTGAAGGCTCCTTCAGTGAATTTCATGATATTGCCTTTGTGAACCAA
>JABMQZ010000259.1 GCA_013202965.1 Bacteroidota bacterium
ATGTTGCCGGATACATTATATGCTTTGCCTGATTTTCTTCCGCCGGTACGAACTCCCCATCCGCCATATTCAGCAATGGGCTTATATTTTCTGACTTCAAAGCTGTTAATGTCATCGGGCTTGATATGTTTTTCTTTCAGATGAAATGGCTTAAACTGGAAATATATGCCATCATTTCTTACCCTGGTCACAAGCTTAAGTTTGAAAAATAGCAAGATCAGCAGCAAGGGGATGATCCCTGACAATATGAGGACGAGATCTGATGCGGGCTGTTGTTTCGCTGCATCATTTTCAATAATTCCGGAAATAACTGCGTATCCCCAGCCTGCAATGGATAATATGATGATGATCATTATCCAGATCTGCCGGAACCGCTGTGTCTCATTAAAATATGCCCTGCTCATGTTAATTGGCTTTTGTTCAGATTTTGAAAATCCCTTCCCGTAGGACTCTGGAATACCCTCAGGTCAAATTGGGGGATCACAGCAAGTATATGGTCAAAAATGTCTGCCTGGTTATCTTCATATTTGGCCCATTCCTGATCCTTTGAGAAAACATAAACTTCAATGGGTATCCCGCCTTCTGTGGGTTGCAATTGCCTTACAAGGAAGGTCATATCATTTTTTACTTTCGGATTATTTGAAAGGTATCCTTTCAGATAGGCCCTGAATACGCCAATATTGGTCTGGCGCCTGCCGTTGACCAGCACCGAATTGTCTATGTTCTTCCTGCTGTTGTATTTTTCAAGGGCAGATTCTGTTTTTACGACGTATTCGGAAACATATTCAATACGTTTAAAACGTTCCAGCATTTCCGTGGTGCAGAATTTTATACTGTTCATATCGATATTGATGGAACGCTTTATTCTTCTGCCACCGCTATCTTCCATGCCCCTCCAGTTTTTGAAATAGTCAGTTATCAGCGCATAAGTCGGAATAGTGGTAATGGTCTTGTTCCAGTTCTGTACCTTAACCGTTGTTAGGGTGATGTCAGTCACATTACCATCTGCCCCATATTTTGGCATTTCAATCCAGTCGCCTATCCTGACCATTTTATTTGCTGAGAGCTGTATGCCACCGACAAATCCCAGGATAGGATCCTTGAATACGAGCATGAGTACTGCAGAAAACGCACCGAAACCGGCAAGCCATCCTAAGCTATTATCGCCCAGTAATATTGTAATGATGATGACGGTGGCAATGATATAAGCAAAGATCTTCGCAACCTGTATATAACCTTTGACCGGTTTTTCTTTTGCGATCTCAAAAGTCTGATATATGTCGTAAAAAGCATTTAATACCGAACTGATTACATTGAGAACTACAAGGACGATATAAATGGATGTCACTAACTCAATGATCCTTATCAGAAGCTGGGATTCAGATAAAATGTAGGGGATGAAAAAATTAATGATGATGGCCGGAGCCAGGTAGGACAGCTTGGAAAAAACTTTTTTTTCTGCCAGTATATCATCCCATTTATTTTTTGAACGCGCCACGACCAAATGGAGTGTCCTGATAATCAGAAGCTTTGCAATGAAGAATCCAAGAATAGAAATAATTAATATAACAAATACCCCGATGGTTTCTTGCAGGAGACTGGCATTGCTATGACTTAGCCCTGTACTGCTCAGCCAGTCATGCAGGATGGCATTGATTTGTTCGATCATTTGAAATGGTTTTAGGAAAACAAAGGTAGCACCTTTTTATTTCAGTGAAACGAATCCTGCGCGATGTCTTGAAATCCAAAATCCAACACCCTCTTCTCCTCTTCTCCTCTATTTCTCTATCAGCTTTTTGATCTCCTGTATATATTTTTTTCTGATCTTATTCAGTGTTTCTATTTCGCAGTTCACGTCATTGAATATCCTGAAATAGTCTTCGATACCGCTTCTTCGGTAAATGGTAGCCAGGGCAGCATCCCAGTTCGAGTCCTCCATGTTTCTTTTTACATGAAGGGTCATTTCTTCAAATTGATCCCAGTTGAGTTTTACAGCTACCTGGAAATACTTCATTGAAACATCTTCCGCATCCTGTAAGGTGCAATCTGTAATGGGTTTTAACAGAAAATATTTTGTAACCTTAATAATACTGGAATAAGGATCTACTTTCTTTCCTGACTGGAAAGAGATGCCTTCATCCTTATAAGCTTTGAGTATCTCCGGTATTTTTTCATAGTTTTCAAGATCCTTTATCCTGATGCATTGTACCATGGCTTTCTGGTAGCTGACCAGGGCAGGTGTTCCATCAAATTCAATCCTGGTTTTTTGCTTAACCGCTTTTATAGCCCTGATGATCCTTTCTTCGGGAAGGCTGGATTTTGTCATAAGAAAGACTGATCTTGGGCTATCCTGGTCTGGTACGGTAGTGCCGTGGTAACCGGGAAAGGGGTACAAAGATTCCAGCACAAGATCCGAATAGCCAATGGAAGTCAGGGTTTCCTTCTTTTCAATGTGTCCAATGGTCTCAATAATTAATTCTTTCATTGATTTTGTGTTAATTGTGGGTTTGATAAACATTATATCCACTATAACACATAACAATCTATGATGAGAATTGTTTAATCGAACGGACCATCGCCCACCGCCTATTGCCTAATGCCTAATTTTCCGGTATAAACATCGGATCCCATGGCGGAAGGTAAACAGGCTCCAGATCAAGGATGTTAAGCGTCTCAGCGTCAATATAGTTTTTATGGATTACCAGGCGGAACATGTATTCATCAAACCATTTATCGGTCATGATAAGGAAACCCTGATGGCCTTTCTTTCCCCAGCTGTTCTCAAGCAGCCACTTATCGACGGATCCATCTGCAAGGATATTAAGGCCTACCAGGTTCATTCCATGTGATGACCCACTGTCATAAGTCTTAATCCGTCCTGATTTGTCCATTGCAAAGTCCAGCCCGAAAAGATCATTATAATCATAGTTGTTGATATCGAGAAGCCCCTTATCACCATCCAGTTGTTTGCCTACGTCGCATGAGAAATACATGGCCTCATTGGCTAGAATGGAAGCCTGTGCAAATGACTTGATCTCATCCACAGGCAGGTTTATATATTTCCAGTTTCCGCCTTCCTGCATATGGCGGTCGTATTCTATCTCATACAATTGATAAAATGGCCTTGTCGGATCGTTCATAAACATGACATACTCCCTCAAATCAACGCCTGCCATCTCTTCATAGAAAGATTTTGGCGTATAATTTTTCATTTCACTGATCTTGCCATCCTTGTCTTCGTATTGCCAGGTGAATTCTGCCGGTGGATTGCCCAGGCATAGTACCAGTATCCGGTAGATATCGCCCAGCATATTGATTTTTTCTTTCCGCAGTTTGTTTTCAGAGCTGCCCTCATCGGCCATTTTGCGTAGTATTAACGCGTCTTCTCTCAGTTTTCGCCTCAATAATCGTGACATCATTCTCGTATTTTCGCTGTTAATGCTTTCTGGCATAACAGATGCAGGCACTGCACCATATTTTTCAATAATGTCGACGACCCCTGTCCATTGGCCACCATCACCGATTGGATTTTTAAATAACCAATCCACTTTTCTGTCATCCTCAGGCAGGGAGGAAGTTTCAATGATCGCCTCAAGAAAGAGGTTGGACTTTTCAAGCTGGTCCCAAAAGAAACCGAAGTTCTGTGAGAACTCGAATTCTTTCATATTGAATTTCTCAATGACTTTGGGCCGAAGGACATTCAAGCCCGTATACAGCCAGCAACGGCCCGACGATTTTTGGTTTGTTATTCCTTTGATCTCTACCTTGTTAGAGAAATAGGGACTTAGTTTTCCGATATTTTCTCTGTTTATGGCCAGTTTCTTGATGTCATTTGATGATATTGCATTCATCAGCGCCTTTGTATCTTTATCGAATGTAAGCGATGAAGTTATCACATCAAGATCTGCTTTGCTCAGGCTTCCCTGTGCCGATGCAAGAATGGAAACTGTGAGCATAATTGAAATAAGGGAAAGTGTTTTTAGAAAGAGTTTCATTTTTCATTGATTTTGATATTCTGTTTTAATGCTTTATTAAAGTGTTAAAGTACTCATAAAGCTAAATAATTCCGTGTTTTCTTAGATGTATTCTTCCAGGATCACCCTGAGTTCTTCATAATTTCTGCAGACGGGTAATTGCGGGAAATCTTCAATCACATTGTCAGGCGGGCAAAACAGTATGCCGACATCAGCCTGCAGCAGCATGCTGGTGTCATTATAGGAATCGCCGAATGCGATCACCTTATATTCAAGGCTTTGTAATGCCTGCGTGACTTTCTTTTTTGGATCCGGCTGACGGAGTTTGTATCCGACGATCCGGTCTTCGTCATCAATGATGAGATTGTGGCAGAAGATTGTGGGACGGTCCAGTTGTTCCATCAGGGGATCTGCGAATTGTGAAAAAGTATCGGAAACGATGATGGCCTGTGTACGTTTTCTTATCCACCACAAAAAATCCAAGGCACCGTCCAGGGGTTTGATGCTAGCGATCACGTCCTGGATGTCTTTCAGTTTGAGTCCGTGTTTGTCCAGGATCCGGATGCGCTGCTTCATCAGCTTATCATAGTCGGGTTCATCCCGTGTGGTCATCCTTAATTCTTCAATTCCGGTACGTTCGGCAACATTTATCCATACTTCGGGAACAAAGACGCCTTCAAGATCAGAGCAGATGATGTGCATATTTTGATGGTTTATTTGTTTAGTCGATCATTCTTTTACCCAACACCCTAATAAGTTTGCATGAGATACCTCTTAAACTCCCCATAGTCATTCTCAATGTGATCAAAGCTTTCGTCTTTATCTTCCAGTCCTTCGAGGCTTGGAGGCAAGGCGGGATCAAATCCCAGTAGTTTTTGGATCTCCTGTGGGAACTTTGCCGGGTGGGCTGTTTCCAGTGAGATACATAAGTGTTCGGGCCCGCATTCAGCAGGGAATTCATTACAATACTTCATCAGTCCGGCCCAGCCAACAGCGCCATGAGGTTCAAGCAGCAAATGCTGTTCTTTCCATGCATTTTGTATGGTTTCCCTGGTTTTTTCATCATCAATGCTGGTAGACCAAATCTCCTTTTGCATGATCTTCATATATGCAGCTTTGAAGATTTTTCCGCTCTCATCCATCATGCCGCCATATAAGGCCACCAGTCGTGCAAGATTGCTCGGGTGGCCTACATTCATCGCGCTTGAAATACAATTTATTGATGGCTTGGTTTTTTCATAATTCCCGCTTTGAAGGTATTTGGGGAATTCATCATTTTCATTGGTAGCGATTAAAAATCTTTTCACCGGAAGCCCCATTTTCATCCCCAGAATACCACCCATCATGTCGCCGAAATTTCCGGAAGGAACAGAAAATATCACTTCTTCATGTTTTGCTTTTCTGAGCTTTGCGTAGGCATAGAAATAGTATACGATCTGGGGAATGAGGCGTCCGATATTGATGGAATTGGCTGAAGACAAATTGAGTTGCTCCAGGTCCGAGTCGGTAAAAGCTTCTTTCACA
>JABMQZ010000260.1 GCA_013202965.1 Bacteroidota bacterium
GATCTTTGTGAAGCCCTCCCCACTCAGGATCAACGACCGAAGGGAGTTAATCCTGCGATTGTAGGCATGATGCACCTCATCCCCCGGCCCCTTCTCCTCAAGGAGAAGGGGAGCATCGCAGATTGCAGAAGTAAAAGGGAAAAGAGCCAATGATGCTGTTGTAGTATATAAACTGGACCGCTGGGCACGTAGTTCTACCGAATTAATATTAGACACCAAAGAACTTATCGATAAGGGTATTGGATTCATATCAATATCTGATAATCTTGATTTTGGAACTGCATCAGGGAAACTTCATTTTCAAATATTATCTGCGTTTGCAGAATTCGAACGCGAGCTTATTCGGGAAAGGACTATTGAAGGTTTAAAGCGATCCATAGCTCAAGGTAAGAAGCCTGGCCGTCCAAAGGGAAGAAAAGATTCGAAACCACGAAAAAAATCAGGTTATATTTTGCGTGAGGCAAAAAACGTCAGAATGCTGATACAATAAATGGTATCAATAAAGGAATGGATATTTATTTAAACTAAGCCCCCTGAAATATTATGAAGCCCTTCTGCACTCTGCCTAATGACCAGAAGCATAATTGTCATAAACCCATCTTTATTTTTTTTATTATTATTTTATTTTGAAATCTACCATTAAATTAATAATTTTATGGGTATACACTATACTGATCACAGACAAAGAGAATATTTACCCCTGATTGATATAACTATATTGCTATTGAATATTTTTTAATAATTATGCTATGGCGAATTTCAATGAAATGAATTTCTTTACTTCATTTACTACAAAGGTTGTTGGCGTGACATATTCAAATGAAGATGGCACCAATAGACAAGACTTGATCTCGGAGCTCAACAATAAGTCCAAGATATCGCTGGTTCGTGAATATGACAATGAAAATGACAAGGATGCTATCGCCGTATTTAATGACAAAGGGAATAAGCTAGGATATTTGCCATCAGACCCTTTACTTGCAAATCATATTGATGGTGGCGGAGCAATTCAAGTGGAGATTATACGTATCACAGGAGGTCCAACCTTATTAAACAAATTATTTAAGCAACAGGGTAAGTTTTATGGTCTTGTAATTAAAATTTATAAGGGTGATCCTGATTGGAAAATTGTCAGTCCAATTATGGACGAGGATAGAGAAATTGGTAAAATTGTCGGGCGGGCCAACAACCAAGAAAAAACAAAACCTGATTTAGCCATTAAAAATTATGAAAAGGCCATTAATTTAATCATTGAGTTTGATTCAAAGGGAATAATATACAAGGCTTGGCGAAGAACCCACATACCAATTGACAGAATTACATTATTATTAGAAAAACAAAAAAGATTCGATGAGGCTCTTAATTGGCTGAATTGGTACTTTAATTATGATGATGATTACCGGATATCAAGCACCGCACACACGATGATTGAAAAGAGGTTTGAAAGGTTGAAAAATAAATAGACTATTAATTAGTCTTGGTTCAATTCACCTGACAGGAAGCAAATAACCCTCCCCCAAATTATTATTGGTTGAAATTTTCAAGAAAAAACCCATAATCCCCCCCTGTTTTTTAATGGGTAAAAAGGCGGTGGGTTGTTTGGTCAAGTTTAGAATTAATAATTTTACATTTGCAACTTAGTGTCCGAGTTAGGCTAAGGACTTATACTTGTTGATTAGTGCAGAACATATTTTTCTCCATTATATTTATAAATTTGAGTCTCATCTAGTTCTATTATTGATCCTGAAACTTTCTTCTTACCTTTCTTGTGTATATGAATATCATAAAATTCATTTCCTGAGGATTGGCTGGATATTTCCGATTTATAACCATATCTTTCAGATGCTGAACTTACCGCACCAGAATTATCATTTGATGTTGTTACTTTTAAAACCATTTTAAAGGTTTCATTTTCTGTTGAATAAAGTTCAACCCATTCTGTATAATAACCCATTTGGTTATCAGAGTTTTTTATCATCAATCCTACTTCACTTCCAAGATTTATATAATCAAAATTCCCTTGAAAAACCTGTTTAGTGAAGGAATTTGTTAGTTCCCAATTACTGCCAATTTTTTTAAACAAAAAGATGCTAAATAGATTACCGCTTTGCCTTGCGACAAACTTATCTTGAGGCTCAGTTTCAATAATTAATATTTTTACTTTATCATTAACTCTTAAAGTATTGTTAACCTTTGATTTGTAACCACCAAAACTGTGTCTGTATTGTTTATTATCAGATTGATCAAAGAAGACTGAATTTGTCCACTTAAAGTATTCACCATCTTTAGTATATTCTCTGTATATTAATGATAATGCTTTATCTGTTGAGAATTCCCCCTTTAAGACCTTCATTGTTCCGCTCTGATTGATTTTTCCATTATCTTCTATTTTTTGCACGTAATCAACATTGTATAAATCCTTGCTTAAATCAATGACTTTGTTTTTATCAAGCATGAAATAGCCAGTTTTACGATATTCTAGTCCACCTTCTGTGTAATATTCATATACGACATTATATTCACCCTTTCTAATGTTGTAGTCAGCATGATATTTTCCATCATCAATAATTTTGGTATTGTTTCTATCATATTCAACCCAAAACTTATAAAATACAGACGGATGATATGTATAAAATATCACATTGAAATATATTTGTGGAGCATCTTTGATATTTTTATCTCTGAATGTATGTTCCACCTCTGTCATTAACCTAATCTTTGTGCAAAAATATCCTTCACCTTCTACTAATCTACATATGCCAGGATTTTTAACATCCTTATCATAATAGACTTGAAATATGGATCCAACTGCTTTTTTCAAATCACCTCCATATTTATCTCTAAATTCTTTTTCTGGGGATCTTTCTTTTGCGTTAAAGGGTAAAAACCAATCAAATTCAAGCTTTTCATTATTATAATTTGTAAAAATAAATCTGCATTCATCTCCCTCATAACAGGAAACGGACTTTAATTCAAGTACCATAAAATCTAAGTTGCTAAAATCCTGCGAAAGCAAAATAAATGAATTCAATAATCCAATAATTAATAGCAAGGGTCTTTTAAATAATGGTTTCATCTGTTAAGTTTTTAATTTAAATATACTGTAAAGTATACATTGCCAAAGTAATATGCACCAGTTAAATATAATTCTTTATGTGTGACCTACTCAAAGATAAGAAAATTTCAATTAATAATTCATTTGATAATCGAAGTAAGGAATAAAGTAAGGAAAAAGAGTAGAAAATGGTAGTGAAGTAAGGAATGTTAAAATTTACACTTTCCATAATTAATTATATTACAATCATTTACAAGAATTAAAATTCTAATATTTCGGGCTCATAACCCGAAGGTCGTAGGTTCGAATCCTGCCCCCGCTACAAAAAACCCTGATGCAAAGC
>JABMQZ010000261.1 GCA_013202965.1 Bacteroidota bacterium
GCTCATGATAATAAAGTACTTGGTATTTAGCATATTAAGCACAGGGAGGTTTTTCAGGACATTTTCAATCTTCCGGGGGTCGGCTTCAGTCCTGAGTGTGTTGAGCAAACGGTTCATTTCAGGTTCGATCTGGAAGTTGATGAGTTCCTGGTAACGCTTGAGCTTTGCGCCATGGTATCCCCCAATAGACTTATGGAAGAATGATGTGCTTGCATCCCTGAATGGATCGACGGTGAGGTTAAGCACCCGGAATCCGATTTCCCGGTCGCGCATGATCTCTTTGTCTGCTTCAGAGGGTTTAAAAGGATTTTCCACCACTGCACTTCTAACAAAATTTTCGTCATTCAGATACCTCTTATCTACTGCCCACATATCGATGAGCACCAGAAGGGCAATCCCTGTGATGGCATAGGCAGCTTTTATCTTGCTTTTCAGGTACAGCCATATCAATGCAGCGACAAACAGTATCAACGCAAGTGATCGAATGGCATCTATCCTGAATATCCTAATTCTGTCATCCAAAAAGGCATTACGCAACCATTCCGGCCATTCTTGAAACAATTGAGCATCGGCAGGGCCGGTAAAGCTAAAAAATACAGAGGGCATGATTGCCAGTACAAGCAAAACACACACAATGATATAGATCGAATACAATAATCCTTTCATCAGGGCTTTCCCATCCCTGTTTTTTTCAAAGACCTTCGATAAGGCCATAATCCCCAAGAATGGCATTGACAGTTCCGCCATCACCAGAATCATCGATACAGCTCGAAACTTATCATATCCAGGGAAATAATCCAGGAAGAGGTCTGTAAACCACATCATATTTTTTCCCCATGATAGCATAATGGAAATGATAGTTACCGTCAGCAGCCACCATTTCAGTTTTCCTTTGATCACAAACAGGCCGAAGATAAACAGGAAGAAAATGATGGCACCCACATACACAGGCCCGGAGGTGAAAGGCTGATCACCCCAGTATAAAGGAAATTGCTGTTTGATGAATCTTTTCGCATCAGTTGTCCTGGATCCATTATCAATCAATGCTTTATAAACATTGGAGCGTTCACTCAGTGGACCATATGATGCTCCGCCCATAAAATCGGGGACAAGCAATGTCATGGTCTCACTCACACCGTAACTCCATGCGGTAATGTAATCCCGGTCGAGGCCGGAGGTTTTATTTTGTTCATTATCAGTCAATTCTGATTTACCACGTGTGGTATAGCCAGTGTGATCGGACGAGATCCAGAGACTGGTGGCATGCGTACCCACCGCCAGCAGTGCAGCAATGAATAAAACGCCGGTAGCTTTAAGAAAGTGTTTCCAATTCTTGTTGCGAATGGTTTCTACCAGTTCATAAATACCATAGATCAGAACAATAATGAAGAGGTAATAGGTGATCTGGAGATGGTTGGCCGAGATCTCCAAAGCGAGGAAGAAAGCCGTCAGCAGGGCACCGGCAATATATTTGCCGCGATAGCTTAGTATGATCCCGGCCAGTACGGGAGCCATATAAGAGACAGCAGCAGCCTTGGAATTGTGGCCCGCTTCTATGATGATAAAGAAGTAGGATGAAAACGCGAATGCCATGGCGCCGATGGCAGCAATCCAGGGCTTGACCCTGAGTACCAGCATGAGGATGAAGAAACCCAGAAAATACAGAAAAACCTGGTTAGCAGGATGAGGCAAGCCCAATTGCAGTACCTTACTGACCTTCTTGAACAGGTTGCCGTCAAACTGCATAGAAATAAAGTAAGCAGGCATCCCCGAAAACATATTATTGGTCCAGAGGGTATTCTCTCCAGTCACTTTTCTAAAATCCGTAATTTCTTTCGACATCCCCTTAAGACGATCAATATCACCCTGTTTCAGCTTTTTCCCTTCAAGGGCGGGTGAAAAATATATGACACTGATCAAGATGAATATCAGTATTACAGCAAGGTAAGGAATATACTTTTTGTAGTTGAATTGTTCCATTATATCACTATTAAGGTGCCGGGTAGCAGGTACCGGATACCGGGTAAAATATTTTAAATTTCAAGTTCCAAATCATATTGTACATACAAAATTGCACATACAGAATTGTAAATTATTCGTCCATCTCCTCAAAATCCACATATTCTCCCATATTCTCGCCGGAACCTTTTTTATCTTTATCAGGAATATGGTCGATATTCACCTCTCCTTCCCTGCCCTTATTTTCTTTCAGGTCATCCGGATTCAGGCCCATCTGCTCCATCATTTTCTTTTGTTTCCGTTTCACCCAGTATAAGAGAAGCCTGGGGAAGAGATACCTGAAAAACAAGGAAAACCCGAACCAGATCAGGATAAGAATCAATACAAATTTCAGAAAACCGTCCATATTTGTTTATAGCTGTATGCGATGATTTTGTGGTGCTAAATTATTAATTAATAACAAATGGAGTTCTTAAATTATTATAAAACGCATTTTATTTCCTGCTTGCCGATGCCGGACCCCAATAAAAGTATAGATGAAAGTGTCCAATGAAACTCCCCACTACAGGCAGCGGGCTTAATGAGCCGAATTTAAGAAAATGTTTGATAAAATTTTAAATTTCTATTGCCTTTTGAGGCCATTATTACGCCATATCTCTTCTTCCCAAAAATCCATTTCCTTTTAATTATCAAATAATTAACCACACCCCACCAAAATGATTCATTTATTCTAAAAAATTTACATTTAAAACCACGCTCAGAAAGAAATTCCAGGATTAATTCATAATCTCTTTTACCATTTTTTTCTCCCATTTTGGTGGTGCGTCCAGATGCTATTGTCAAATTAAGATTGTTGCAATGATTAATAATCTCCTCCATTCCCTTAATGGTTTCGTATTCCGCCCCATTATTGGTTATACTTATGTGAGCTATTTTAGAATAATCCAGTTTAAGATCCCGGACGATATTATCCAGCGTATCCAGCTCAACTTCAATCTTTTCATCGGTATAAATGGGGCTGCTATTTGTTTGAATAGAATCGATTTTATTATAAGAAGCCCGAGTACCAAGCGTAAGTTTTCCAGTAGTTTGGTCAGAAAATGTAGCTTTTTGTACGAGCTGAATATTTAGTTTTCGCTCTTCAATGACCGACTCCAGCATTCTATGATTATAGGGGTCAGGATCTATCGCAATTACCATACCACTGTTCTTCACCCTGTAATGCATTTTCAAAACATCTGTAATCAATTTTTTTGAAGATAAATCAAAGCCTACCTGAATACCGACTTCGCCTTTTCTAAGATTCGGGAACTTGAGTGCTCCATCAATCTTATTGAATATTCTTACGCTTAAACTTTCTTTCATAATTTTCACCTAAGGGGCAGCATAAAATTCCAGCAGGTACTTTAACACGGGCGCATATCAAACTGTAGCATTGTTGGTTTATTGTATTTCGTTTCTTTTCTGCATTTTAAGCTTGTAAACATATAGATGTTGTGTCTGCTGAACAACAGCCTGTCAACAAAAATAACAAAAACAAATGGCTTATCAACAGAATGCAGATTAAATGAAAACAAAAATGCAGCGGAAAAAATTATATCAGGAAAAGCTCTTTTCAAGTTTCCAGCATTCTGAACCCGGAACTTCTCTTAAGCTTCCGATCTCTTCTTCCTCTTTCTTTCAAGTTCATTAAGCATGATCTTTCTTAAACGAATAGATTTGGGGGTAACTTCAATATATTCATCTTCTCCAATATATTCCATGGCTTCTTCCAGGGAGAATTTTATTGCCGGAGCTATAGACAGTTTATCATCAGAACCTGAAGCCCGCATATTTGAAAGTTTTTTAGTCTTGATCACATTTATTACCAGATCATCATACCTTGTGCTCTCCCCAATCACCTGGCCTGCATATATTGGCTCATTTGGATCAATGAAGAATTCACCCCTGTCCTGCAGCTTATCAATGGAATAAGCAATGGAGGTCCCTGTTTCCATAGCGATCAAGGCACCATTTCTTTTATTCAGTATTTCACCTTTCCATGGTTCATAACCTTTGAAGCGATGCGAGATCACTGCTTCGCCTCTGCTTGCTGTTAATATAGGATTGCTCAGTCCGATCAAACCCCTGGCTGATATTTTGAATTCAAGATTTATCCTGTCATTCTTTGTCTCAATATTCATAATATCTCCATGACGCTTGGTAATGATCTCTATAACTTTTCCTGAAAACTCTTCAGAAACATTTACATTCAGCAGTTCTACCGGCTCATGTTTATGCCCATCTATTTCTTTAATCACCACCTTGGGCTGGCCCAATTGAAACTCATATCCTTCTCTCCTCATCGTTTCCACCAAAATAGATAAATGAAGGATGCCCCTGCCATAAACCAGCAATTTGTCAGGAGATTCTGTTTCTTCCACCCTTAATGCCAGGTTCTTCTCTGTTTCCTTAAATAATCTCTCCCTGACATGCCTTGATGTAACATATTTCCCTTCCTTACCAAAAAACGGTGAGTTGTTGATGGTGAAAAGCATACTCATGGTAGGTTCATCTACAGAGATAGGTTTTAAAGCTTCAGGCTCTTCAAAATCGGCAATGGTATCTCCAATATCAAAGTTTTCAAGACCTACTATGGCTACAATTTCACCTGATTTTATTTCTGTTTTTATTTTTTCTTTTCCCAGCCCTTCAAAAATATAAAGCTCTTTGACTAATGATTTATTTATCTGGCTATTTCTCTGAACAATAGAAACCTGATCACCCATTTTAATACTTCCTCTATGTACTCTTCCTACTGCAATTCTTCCTGTATATGAGGAGTAATCCAATGAACTGATCTGTAATTGTAAAGTTCCGGGATTCTCTTTTGGCGAATCAAAATATTCAATAATGGTATCTAACAAATAGGTAACATCATCCGTTGGATTTTTCCAGTCGGCTCCCATCCACCCCTGTTTTGAAGAGCCATAAACAACAGGGTAATTCAATTGCTCCTCGGTAGCATCCAGAGAAAACATCAGTTCAAAAACATTTTCATTGGCCTCTTCCGGACTACAATTTAGTTTATCAACTTTATTAATTATAACGATAGGCTTTAAACCCAGTTCCAGGGCTTTTTGCAAAACAAATCGTGTCTGTGGCATGGGCCCTTCAAAAGCATCAACAAGTAACAGCACCCCGTCGGCCATATTTAAAACCCTTTCCACTTCCCCTCCAAAATCTGAGTGGCCGGGAGTATCGATAATGTTAATTTTTGTTTCTTTATATTTTACTGATACATTCTTAGATAAAATAGTTATCCCTCTCTCCC
>JABMQZ010000262.1 GCA_013202965.1 Bacteroidota bacterium
ACAACGTACAACGTACAACGTACAACGTACAACGACATTATTAAATAAAATACTTATTACCATGCATAGGTTTAAAGAATTGGATGTTTGGAAAACATCTGTTGAATTAGTTAAAACAATATATGAAATGACTGCTAAATACCCGAGAACTGAGCTATTTGGGCTAATTAGTCAGATAAGGAGGTCTGCTGTATCAATTCCTTCAAATATAGCAGAAGGGGCAGGAAAAAATACTAAAAATGATTTTAACAAGTATATTTCGATTGCTTTAGGCTCTTGTAATGAGCTTGAAACTCAATTATACATCTCAAAAGAACTCAAATATATTACTTGGGAGGATTATAAGGAGGTGGAAAGGAAAACGCATAGAATTCAAAACATGTTATTTGGCTTGCAAAAATCTTTACGTAATACGTAATACCTTGTACGTAATACCTTGTACGTAATACCTTGTACGTAATACCTTGTACCTAATACCTTGTACCTAATACGATACAAATGAAAGGATTCATCATAAAAGAATTCTTCCACATCTTCCGGGATGTTCGCTCAATGGTGATCCTGTTTGGGATGCCACTGGTGCAGGTGCTTATCTTTGGGTTTGCCATTACCACGGAGATCAAAGATGCGGAAATAGCAATTCTTGATTATTCCAGGGACCATCTGAGCCAGGAGCTGAGCAATAAGATTCTTTCATCAGAGTATTTTATTTTGGCTGAAAACCTTGAGGATGAAAGCCAGATTGAAAGTGTTTTCAGGGCAGGAAAGGTGAAAGAGGTAATCATCTTCCATGATAATTTTGCTCGTAATCTGGAAAAAGAGCAAAATGCTGCCATTCACATTATTGCTGATGCTTCCAATCCGAATTCTGCCAATATCATTGTGAATTATACGACAGGGATCATCCGTAGCTTCATGCTGGAAAAAATAGGTGAAAAGGCATTACCCATTGAGATCAATACAGAGTATAAGATGCTTTTCAATCCTGAACTGAAAAGTGTTTTTATGTTTGTTCCCGGTATCATTACGATATTGCTGATGCTGGTATCTGCTATGATGACATCTATTTCTATCGCCAGGGAAAAGGAACTGGGAACCATGGAAGTATTGCTGGTATCCCCCTTAAACCCAGTACAAATTGTAGTAGGTAAGGTAATCCCTTATGTTGTCATTTCTTTTATTAATGCTGTCAGCATCCTGTTGCTGGCCTTCTTTGTTTTCGGGATGCCTGTACAGGGAAGTATAGTTCTGTTATTAGCAGAGAGTTTATTATTTATCGTAATGGCCCTTGCCTTGGGTATTTTTATATCCACCGTTTCCGGTAGCCAGCAAACGGCTATGATGATCTCCATGTTTGCTTTGATGTTGCCAACAATATTGCTTTCGGGTTTTATTTTTCCAATAGAGAATATGCCGGAAGTCTTGCAGTGGCTTTGTAATCTGATGCCTACGAAGTGGTTCATCATCATCGTCAAGGATATTATGCTGAAGGGTGTTGGGCTTGCCTATATCTGGAAAGAAACACTGATCATCCTCGGAATGACCATCTTTTTTATTGTTTTAAGTGTAAAAAAATTCAAAATCAGGTTGGAATAAGGATGAAGATCATATTGTTCATATTGCAAAAGGAATTCCTGCAGATATTCAGGAACCGGGCCATGCTGCCGATCATCTTTTTTGTGCCCATCGTGCAGTTGTTGGTATTGGCCTATGCAGCAACCTTCGAGATTAAAAATGTAAACCTTTTCGTTATTGATCAGGATTACAGCACTTCTTCCCGCGACCTGGTTTCGAAATTTAATGGCTCACCCTTTTATACTATTGTGGGGTATTCGGAGGCATTTACTGCGGGTGAACAAGCCCTGATCAATAATGAGGCAGACCAGATACTGCAAATACCGGCAGATTTTGAAAAAACACTGGAAACAGAGAAAGCATCAAGCCTGCAGGTGACTACCAATGCCATCAACGGAAGTGCTGCCAGCCTGATGAATGCTTATGCCTTATCCATTATTATGGATTACAATAAAAATATCATCCTTGAAACCCTCGGACTGAGCCATCCCCCGGATCCAATCCGCATTAGTAGCGCCTTCTGGTATAATCCCGAACTGGACTATATTACTTTTATGGTTCCGGGTATCCTGGTTCTGTTGGTATTTATTATCGGAAGTTTCCTCTCGGGGATGAATGTAGTCAGGGAGAAAGAGATTGGTACTATTGAGCAGATCAATGTTACACCGATAAAAAAATATCAGTTTATTATCGGTAAGCTTATTCCTTTCTGGTTTATTGGTATGTTTGAACTGGCTTTCGGATTGGCAGTGGCCAGGCTTGTTTTCGATATTCCCATGCTGGGCAGCCTGGGATTGATATTTTTTGTGGCGGGCGTCTTTCTTCTCGTGGCACTGGGGATGGGCCTGTTTATATCCACCATTACCAGCACACAGCAGCAAGCCATGTTCATTACCTGGTTTTTCATGGTGATCTTTATCCTGATGAGCGGTTTGTTTACACCGGTTCAAAGCATGCCCGAATGGGCCCAATGCCTGAATAAAATCAACCCCATTGCATATTTTATTGAAGTGATGCGTATGGTGATGCTAAAAGGCTCAAGCTTTAGTGATATTCTAAGCCAGTTTTTCTCCCTGATAATCCTGGGTGTACTCATGAATATTCTGGCGATATGGAGGTATAGGAAAGTAGCGTGATGCCTTCTCCTTTTGATACCTGATACTTTGTGCCAACTCAGCGTTTTGAGCATAGTGGTTAATAAATTTAATTTCAAATTACTAAACATTTCTTACATTAGTATTCGATAAGAATAATTATCCGATGAAAAAAGCTAAATCCATATTGTTTATCTTCTTCATAATCATAGGTTTAACGTCCACGCTTTGGTCATGCCTTAATGATAATGAAGAAAAGCTCCGAGAAATCACCGCCGAACCCGTGCAGACTGATTTTAGTCTGCAAAATGTACTTGAACGGGATACACTGATCGCCCTGACGGATTATAATTCCACAAATTATTTTATTTACCGGGGTGAACCCATGGGCTACCAGTTTGAAATGCTGAAGCAGTTTGCTGATCATCTTGGAGTTAACCTGAAATTGGTTATAACAAGTGATATGCATCATGCCTTTGAAATGTTGAATAATGATGAGGTGGATTTGATAGCCATGGGACTTACCGTAACCCGCGACCGGCAGAAAGTTGTTGATTTTACAATTCCCCAAATACAGACAAAGCAGGTACTGGTTCAGCGAAAGCCTGAGAACTGGAAGAAAATGCGGACCTGGGATGAAATTGAAGAGCAATTGATAAGAAATCCGCTGGAGCTCGCTGGTAAGACCGTTTATGTACAGCGGGGGACAGTTTTTGCCGATCGCCTTGCAATCCTTGCAAATGAGATTGGTGATACCATTAAAATCATTGAAGACCCTGAAAGGGAAGTTGAAGAGCTTATCACTGCTGTTGCCAATGGAGAAATAGATTACACTGTATCAGATGAACACATTGCCAAGGTCAATGAAAAGTATTATCCGAACATTGATGTTAGTACTGCAGTGAGTTTCCCACAGCATGTAGCATGGGCTGTAAAACATGGGGAAGACAGTCTGAAATTTGCTGTAAATGACTGGATATTGAACTATAACAAGAGTGTAGCCTCCCGCTATATATATAACAAATACTTTAATAATCCGCGCTCTGTGTATATTGCCCGGAGTGAATATTATTCGATTGGGGGTGGTAAGATCTCCCAATATGATGATATTATCCGTGAACTAAGCGCAGACTACGACTTTGACTGGAGGCTGGTGGCATCGCTGATCTATCAGGAATCACGCTTTCAGCCTGAAGTAAAGTCGTGGGTGGGAGCTTTCGGATTGATGCAGCTTATGCCCGCCACAGCAGAGATCTATGGCATTGATTCTACCTCTTCAGCTGCTGATCAGATCTGGGCAGGAATAAAGTTTATACGCTGGATTGACAAACAGCTTCCACCTGAAATTGATGATCCCGAAGAACGGATCAGATTTATGTTTGCTGCTTATAATGTTGGAATAGCACACATTTATGATGCGCGAAGACTGGCAGAAAAGCATGGCAAAGACCCCAATATATGGACAGACAACGTGGATTTTTTTATACTCCATAAGTCTGATCCAACGTATTACCGCGATCCGGTCGTTAAATACGGTTATGCCCGTGGCGAAGAGACCTACAAATTTGTTGTGGAGATATTTGAACGCTACGAACATTATAAAAAAGTCATAGAAGACTAGAAATTGTCGATTGTCGATTGTCGATTGTCGATTTTTCGCTACTCGTTATTCGTTATTCATTCTGATTTTCTGGGGCTCATACTCCATTACGAAGTGCTCGATGTCAGCCTCGGGGAATTGCTCCCCTTTAATAACAAATCCATGTCTTTTATAAAATGGGATGGCATTTAATTGTGCATGCAGGTATAGCTTTTTGTCGAATGGGACGGTATCTTTCATTACACGCTGAAGCATAATAGCACCAAGCCCTTTGTTACGGTGTGATGTCAGGGTGGCAAACCTTTCAAGTTTAATGCCTTTGGCGGTTTCTCTCCAGCGGGCTGTGGCAACAGGCGTATCATCAGTAGTCAGTATGTAATGCAAGGCGGTCTGCTCATATTCATCGTATTCGAGCTCCGGGTCAACATTTTGTTCTTCAACAAATACCTTTTGACGTATCTCATTGGCCTGTTTGGCCATATCAGGACGATCATGAATACTAAATGAAATGATTTCAATCATACTACAAATTTAACTCAAAACTCGAAACCCAAAACTTAAAACTCAAAACTTCCAAAGGTGTAACCTGTGTCAATATTCTGCGTCAAAGGGACAGAAATCAATTTATAAACCTTTTAAAAACTAAAACAATGTTTGAAATCACTCCAATTTTCGTTCTGCTTATTATCTTCGGATTCATATATGGAATAGTATACATTGCCATAAGAAAAAAGGAAAGAATGGAAATGCTTGCCAAAGGTGTTGACCCTGCCATTTTTAATCTTGAAAAGCCAAACATTACAACAATCCGTTACGGTTTATTGCTGATCGGTGTTGCTATAGGGATACTGCTTGGTAACATCCTGGAAGCAACAAGCTGTCTGGATGAAGAAGTATCATATTTCTCCATGATCTTTTTATGGGGTGGCATGGCACTGGTAATCAGCCATTTTGTTGAGAAATACCAGAGAAAGAAGTAACATGCAGTAGCGTACCTTCTTCTTTACATCGTTCAATCGTTCAATCGTTCAATCGCTCAATTACCCAAGGGGAAGCTCTTTATAACATTATACAACGGCCCCTGTGGCCTGAGAATACTTTCAAAGAGGTGAAATTCATTCACCTCTTCTTTTTGTATAAACCCTTCCTTATGCTGATCGATGATCTGCTGAAAATGTTTTTTGTCCTTCAGGTATTTGATCCGTGCAATGGTCAGGTGGGGAACAAAGTTTTGCCGGTCATGCTCAATGCCAATTTTCTCAAGCTCAAGAAAAACGTTTTCCGATAACAACTGTAGCTCATTGCCGGCATCAATCCCAAACCATATTACCCTGGGATTATATGAGCTGCCAAAGATTCCGGTGTTTTTCAAATCTAAGGTAAAAGCAGGCACAGTATCAGCAGCAGCCCGGAGTGCATCTGCAATGTTGCTGATATGATGTTCCGCTGTTTCTCCGAAAAATTTCAATGTAATATGAATGTTGTCAGGATTCACCCACCTGATCTTTTCATCTGCCAATGACTTCTTAAGAGATAAATACTGCGCAGTAAAAACTTTTGTAGGATGGATCTTTATGGCAGCAAAGAGTCGTTTCATGCTTCCTTATTCCTTATTCTCTATTCGTTATTCTCTATTCGTTATTCTTAAGAATAATCTCCTTAAGATGAGGGTTCATCCATGTTTGCCATAATTCATTAAAAGCCGCGAATTCATTAAACTGTATAAGATCCCTTTTGAGTTCAATTTCACGGGTGGAGTATACAGTATTCCCTTCCTTCCTCAAGCTTATGATAAGTTTGCCAATGGCATTATCAACTGTAATATCAACTGCAGGGCTGATAAGTTCATATCCATCTGGCAATGTGATCATATAATGATACTGCTCGCGGATCAATTCGGGCAATTTAATGGGGTCCTTCCTGCCAGTTTCAATGTATGTAAAACCCCAGGAGGAAATTCCGGATTGTGAAGACAGAATGTTCAGGAAGAAATAATCTCCATATTGCTCAAACGCATTTTCTTTGTCGATCTCCAGATTGGATATACTTTCATCCGGACTTAGTTTAATCAATCTTACATCCTTAGCGCCAGCTGCAAATCTTTTGGCATACGTGCTGTCAAGGGATAACTTAAAATAAGGGTTCAGCGTACCGCTAAGCTTAACATACAAATTTCCTGTAATCTTACCGTCTGTATCAATGCTGAAGTCACCATGATAGATAATTTCGGCAGGAACCGGAGCTGGTTCAAATGTTCTGAGACTTTCAATGGCCCCGTCCAGAACCAACAGCTTATTTCCGGCCAGGCTGAAGCTCATATTTTGGTCCTGGCTGTGAGTGGCAGAAAGGTAGAGCCTTTCACCCATACCCACTTTGGCCTGTACAGCAAAGTCCTGGATCATGTGTAAACTGCCGACTTTCCGTTCATAATACTTTTCAGGGATTACCGCAACCGGCACTCCACTGAGCCTGGCTTTCTGCAGAAGGGTGGCAAGCAGAACGGTTTTTTCCATCGCGGTTCCGCCATTTGAATTCCATACTTCCACCGGCGTACGGCATTTAAACCCCGTGTATTTCGGGGAAATGTTCCAGGTAGCAATATCGCTGCTGACCAGTTTCTGTAATGCCAGGGCCACCTGCAGATCATCTTTCTTCTCTTCTGTGATTTTCTTCACCGCCATCTCCATTTCCGGATTGGCCGGATAGGTAAAAGCAGGCTGAGAAACAAAAGGGAAGTATACTCTTTCCAGATCTTTGGCTGCACTGAAAAACAGGCGGGGCAGAAGCTCATGATCTGTCCCCCATTCCCTGGTGTATGCCGAAAGGCCCCTGAAAGTGAAGGTATAAATATTCATTCCTTTTTCAAGGCTTACCTCCGGAGCTGTGCGGATATTCAATACTTTGTATTGTAATTCCTTGTCAGCAGGAATCCGGATGATCAGCTGTTTCTCATCTATGGGAACAATATCTTTAATGAATTCTTCTCCCATAAATGCAGGCATAAAGCCTGCTTGGGTTTTAAGCGTATAGTCCAGGTAAATGGTAGCACCAAGCTCCAGTCCGGTATGGGTCACAACCATTTCCCTCAGCCGGTTGTATGCCGGGGCGTGTGAAGCAGCCCGGGGAAGAACTTCATTAAAGGCATTATCAGGCACCTCCACCCTTTGTCCGTCTGCCATGATCGTATACGCTTCATTGATCTCCAGCTCCTGGTATGCAGGGTCGAAGATGATAAAGGTTTCTCCATACATCCTGTTAAAGCTTATGTAGCTGAGTAGCTTGATTTCTTTATACTCCCTGTACTCACTGCTTCCGTCAGGGTTTAGGGTATATTCATGGATGATCTTTTTGTATACGGCATCCCCCTCTTCTGCACTGATCGTGATCTGGAATACAAGAAGAAACACAAAGAAGGACAGGTATGTTGAAATTGTTTTCATGTTCTGGATTTTAAGATTTTGTTAATTGAATTTCAGGATCACCGGTTCATTTGAGAACTTTTGCTGTGCCGCAACGGCCCGGCGGAAAGCATCCCAGTCTTCCTTTTCATATATTCTTTTTTTCAGGATCACCTTTTCAGTGACCATGAGCCCGCTGCCTGATTTTGACAATTTATATTCTCCTTCAAATCCTGCAGGGAATTCATTAAAAGCTTCGGCTTCCGGCATATAAACAGGGCTGAACTTTGCAGGCAACTTAATGTTTTCATAAAGCTCGACCAGTCTTGAGCAGCGGTCACGGAACGGATAAATACGTTCTTCTTTATCAACATTATAGTACATGTGCGACATCGCCCGCATAAAAATGCCGGAAACTACCAGCGGTGTGAAGATCATCTCATCATTGGTGATGACAGCAAAATCAGGGATATAATAACTTATTTCGAGCTTGATCGGCCCCGCCATATAATCATAGGGGTTTTCATACTGCATTTTTGTGATTTCCATGAGGGGAAATTTGCGTTTCAATTCCCTTTCAACATTTTGTTCCCAGGTATTTTTCATGGATCGGGTAAACAAGCCCCTGATGGCACCATCCGACTGCCCTTCAGCTTCCAGGACGAGGCTGCCTTCCAGGCTGCCATCCTTTTTGATGACAGATTTCCCATTGACCCTGAAATAATGGTTTCCCGGGGGAGAGATGGGAGTAATGCCGAGGTCGGAACCTTCAGGAATGCCAAGCAGGTAATTCTGTTGCTGTTCGGCACTGGACCAGAGTTCCCTCAGAAAGGGGACCCAGGTGGGGTCAAGCAGTTCATATTCTCCGCTGCGGAGCTTTACAACGGTAATACTGTGGTTAAACTGATCAGCAGGAATGTAATCGATACGTGAACCGGCCATGGTCATAGCGGGATAGGATTCGAATCCGGCAGCGCGCAACATCGTCACCAGCATACCAGCTTTGTCTTTACAAACACCGCAGCGATCAAGAAAAGTCATCTCCCCTTTGTGTAGTGTATAGCCTTCGCCCTCTCCCATGGAAACACCGGAATACCGGATCTCATCAGCTACCCAGTGGGTCAGGAGCGAGATGGAATCCATCTCTGTTTTTGCCTTTCCTTTCAGGATATCATCTACCTTCTGTTTCACCTCCGGTGTAACATCAAAACTGCCGAAATCCTCGTTCACATTATAGAACCATAATGATTTTGCGTACCAGTCGGGGCTGGAGCTGATGAGGAGTTTGGTTGCAATATCTGATAAAGCCAACCTGCCCTGCTCATAGGGAATGGAGCGAATATCTTTTTTAGAGAAGGTATAGATCATCTTTCCATCATTCATCCAGGCTGAAGAATTCAATTCTCCGTTATATACATCATATTGTACCAGTTTATCTTTGGGTACGGAGGTCTGGTAAACTTTCTCCAGTACAGGATCCCTGGACCAGAATTCGATGATATCATAAAAATGGCCACGCATGGGAGGAATGTATTTGTCATCTTCATCACCGGCCAGGAGGGCATAGGTAAAGCCTTTTCTGAATAGGAAAACCTCCACTGCATCTCCGGGCTCAAGCCTTCCAATTTCGATCATTTTTTCTCTTGCCCCCCAGTATATAGCTCTTGCAGGAGCGGGATAATCCATTACTGTGTTGATGCCCAGTTCTTCAATTACACCTGTATTTCTGTATATGATCACTTTTCTGATTTCCACATATGCCGACAGGGGATCATAACCGTAAGTGATGGTGCTGAGGTCAAGCGCACCCTTGGGGGTAAGGACCTTGTAAAGCCGATGTGTATAAACATAGGTGAGACCGCTTTCCTGGACATCGGAAAAGGTGCTGTCGAAAATAACCAGTTTAGCAGAGCCGGGATAATCATCTGCATTGCCGGCATTTTTGATCAAATCACTTTGCGGACTTGCCTGGGTCAGGATAGCCAGGAACAATAATGCGATCAGGCCGGATAGTTTTTTAGTCATGGAATGTTTGTTTTGAAATGAACGGTAAATTTAGCAAATATCCTTTCAATGATTAGCGAAAACCCATGTAATTTTATATTTTTGTATGACTTCAATTCTATTCATTCAATTTCATCATCATGAAAAAAATTGCACTGATCATCATTGCCCTAAGTGCTTTTTTCTTCACCGCCTGTACTGATCAAAAGGATTCAGCATGTGAAGAAGAAAGTTTTACGTTTGCCTTTTTAGCAGATATTCATTTGCAGCCTGAAAGAAATGCCACTGAAGGATTCAGGGCTGCCATTGCGGAGGTGAATGTCCTGAAACCTGATTTCGTGATCACCGGAGGCGATCTCATCATGGATGCCCTTGGAGTATCCTATGGGCGAGCCGACAGCCTGTATAATCTATATGAGGAGGAAGTAAAGGGATTCGATATGCCTGTATATAATACATTAGGAAATCATGAGGTTTTCGGGATATATGAAAGAAGCGGCATCAACCCTGACCATCCTGAATACAGATATGGAATGTATGAATCCAGGATAGGGGAAACTTATTATTCCTTTGACTATGAGGGCTGGCATTTTATGGTATTGAATTCTGTGCAGGAAACTGAAGACCGTCGTTATATAGGAATGATCGGGGAAGAACAAATGGATTGGATCAGGACAGACCTGCTGGAACTGGATTCCAAAACCCCAATTGTTGTATCCACTCATATTCCATTTATTACTGTTTACACCCAGATATTATATGGTGAATATGCTCCGGAATATCATGGCCTGGTTGTGGAAAATACCAGGGAGGTGCTGGACCTGTTCAATGGATATAATCTGAAGCTCGTACTGCAGGGGCATTTGCATTATCTTGAGGATATTGAAGTTTATGGAACACATTTTATCACTGCAGGAGCGGTTTCCGCAAGCTGGTGGAACGGAGCTTACTATGGGGTAGAAGAAGGCTTCCTGATGGTTCATGTTAAGGGTGATGATTTCTGTTGGGAATATGTTGATTATGCCTGGGAAGTTGAATAATTAGGGATGGCATCCCTACATAATACCTTTATTATGAAGCAATTAGGAACTCTGATTTTTGCCATTTTTCTGTCACTGATTGTAAACGCACAGGAAACCTCCTGGATCACCACATTCGAAACTTCAAACGGGCGCAGGACTGCCACCTATGATGAAGTTATAGATTACAGTAAAAGACTTGCCGATGCATCGCCACAGCTGAACTATGAGATCATGGGCTATAGTGCCGGCGGATATGAAATCCCCATCCTTATTCTGAACAAAACAGGCTTGTCATCTCCGGAAGAGGTAAGAACTTCAGGGGATATGGTGATGCTCATCGAAGGGGGCATACATCCCGGCGAAGCCGAAGGTACCGATGCAATACTTATGCTGATGCGTGATATCGTGATCACAAAAGAATATGAGTACCTGCTTGAAAATATCACCATCATTTTCCTGCCTGCCTTTAATGTTGATGGACTGAGGCGCTTTGGCCCATACAACCGCATCAACCAAAACGGGCCCGGGGAAATGGGCTGGAGGTGCAATGCACAAAACCTCAACCTTAACCGTGATTTCCTGAAAGCCGATACCCCTGAGATGCATGCATGGCTGAAAATGTTCAATGCCTGGCTGCCCGACTTCTTTATCGATTGCCATACTACCAACGGTGCAGACTATCAATATGTACTCACTTATGCCATGGAAATTTTCGGAACCATGGATCCCATGCTTACACGCTGGCAGGAAAAAGAATTCCTTCCATATGTGCAGGGCAAGATGGATATTGCCGGACATCTGATGTTTCCTTATGTGAGCTTCCGTCGCTGGCATGATCCACAAAGCGGGCTCCGATCAGGTGCAGCTCCACCAAGACTGTCGCAGGGCTATACCGCTATTCAAAACCGTCCGGGCTTGCTGATAGAAACACATATGCTCAAACCACATAAGGACAGGACCGAAGCCACCTATGCACTTTTGGTGTTTTCAACTGAATTCCTGAATAAAAATGCCGACAAACTGAAACTGATGATCAAAATAGTCGATGAAACAACTGCTAATGCTGCCTTCCGCGACAGGCCATTCCCGATCCGCTGGAAAAGGAATGACAGCGACAGCGTGATGGTGGAATTCAAAGGCGTTGCCTACGATATTGTGGAAAGCGAGCTTACGGGGGGTAAATGGTTCCGGTACCATCCTGACAAACCACTTACCTATGAGCTCCCATGGTTTAATAAATCAGTTCCTGAAGCCGAAGTTGACCTGCCTGAAGCGTATATCATCCCTCCGCAATGGAGTGAGGTTATCTATCGCCTTTCACTTCATGGAGTTGAGATAAATTACCTGCTGGAAGATGCGCAAATCTGGGTGGAAAACTACCGTTTTGAAGATCCTCAATGGCGGAGAACACCCTATGAAGGCCGTCATCGCCTCGAAAATATTGAGTATCTGACCTTCCGTGATACCATGGCTTTTCCCAAAGGTTCTGCTGTAGTTGATATGAACCAGCGTAGCGCGCGGCTTATTGCAAACATCCTCGAACCCAAAGCTCCTGATTCTTATGTTTACTGGGGTTTCTTTGATCCCATATTTGAACAAAAAGAATATTCAGAGACCTATGTGATGGAAGTCCTGGCCAGGGAAATGCTGGAAGCGGATCCGGAACTGCAAGCCGAATTTGAAAAGAAGAAAGCCGAAGACCCCGACTTCAGTAAATCACAATGGGGCATGCTCAACTGGTTCTACGCCCGTACCCCATACTGGGATAAAAACAAAAACCTTTACCCTGTCGGGAAGATCATTGAAAGGCATGATGTGGAAGATCTGCTGCTTGAATGATTGATCGATTGAGATATAAGCGTCTGCTATTATTTGGTTATTTTGATAAGTCATATTTATTAAGTATATTGCAATTTAAATATGGATAGAGATGATTAAATATATCACTTTGGGATTTCTGTCATTATGGTTGATTGGATTTCCTTTATATGCCCAGCAAGTAGATTTTGTTACTGCCCAAACTGCTGCTAATCGGTTTATAGAAATTAATAAGCCGGAAAAAGAAATTTCACAGGGAGTTGATTATCGAATAAATAACAATTACATCAAATCTTATAAAAACCAACCAATTTATTTTGTTTTCAATTTATCTCCCCAGGGATTTGTAATCATTTCAGGAGATTACCGGACTGTACCTATACTTGCATATAGCTTTCATTCAAATATTGATTTATACGACCTTCCTCCTGCACTTAAAGGATGGATGGAATCTTATTCAAATCAAATCATTCATATTAAAAATCATTATAATGGCAATGAAGTAAATGAACATAAATTTTGGTCTTACTATTTAGATACTAATGTTCAAACAAAACAAAAATCAGAACAAAAGAATGGTGTTGAACCATTGTTAAGGTCAATTTGGGAACAGGGTAAATTTTATAATGACTCCTGCCCGGAACATCCTGATGGCCCGGGAGGTCATTGCTATGCCGGCTGTGTTGCTGTATCAATGGCACAGCTCATGTTTTACTATCGTTATCCGGAAACAGGTACAGGATCAATTACATATATTCCTTCCTATAATGATACGATCTATGCAAATTTTGGCAATACAACTTTTCGTTGGAACGAAATGGTCAATTATATCTATGGAATGCGCAATCCGGCTGTCGCGGATCTTATTTTTAAAGTAGGAGCTTCAATTCAAACTGCATATAGCCCATATGGTTCAGGTTCGTATACTGTATTATGTGTAGATGCATTAAAAAATTATTTCAGGTATGATTCTTCATCTATTGTTCATCTATACAGATCAGATACAACAATCAGCTGGAAAGATACCTTAATGAAAAACCTGGATAATTTGCAGCCCGTGATCTATGCCGGTGGCTCGTGGCCTGTTAAACACAGTTTCGTTTGTGATGGTTATCAGGATACGTCCTATTTCCATTTTAATTTCGGATGGTGGGACGGTAGTGGAAATGGTTATTATTATCTGGATGATATTACTCCTTTTCACTATGATTTTACTGCAATGCAAAATGCTGTATTTAATATTTATCCCTCCGGGGGTTATCCTCCCTATGCTTCTGCTTATGATACTTTGACTGCCCCAAGGGGAACTTTCGAGGACGGGAGTGGTCCATTTCCATACCTGAACAATACAGATTCTTACTGGCTTATTGCTCCGGAGGATAGTGTACAGATCATGCTATATTTTGATAGATTTGAAACAAATCCAGGCGATATTGTGACCATTTATGATGGTGAAGATACAAATGCAGCTATTCTGGGCACATACTATGGTAATAATATCCCCTATACAGTTAACTCAACAGGAAATCGAATGCTCATTCACTTTCTGACCAATGAGCAAGATAGTGCACAAGGATGGTTTGCATACTATATTTCTGTAAATCAGGCATTCTGTCAAAGTTGGGCTGAATATACGGATACAATTGGCTATATTCATGATGGAAGTGGAATATTCTATGATTATATGAATATGACCGATTGTTATTGGTATATACATCCCCAGGGATATGCTTATGATTCAATATCCGGGATCACATTGTCCATACTTGATTTTGCAACGGAAGAAAACAATGATTTTTTAACTATTTATGATGGATCAACTATTGATCACCCGGTTCTGGAAATAATCTCCGGCATAAATTATCCAGGGGAAATATCCAGCAGCTCTAATCAAATGCTTATTAGTTTTAATGCAAATGAGAGTATAACCAATGCTGGTTTTCTGGCAAGCTATAGCATCCATTTGCCTGTTTATTGTCAGGATACAGTTATTATTACAGCCACTGCCGGAAGCATCAATGATGGCAGCGGACCAAAACGCTATAGTAAAAATAGTGATTGTTACTGGCTAATTGAACCTGGTACCGATTCAGATACAATTTATTTGACGTTTACAGATTTTGACCTTGAATATGGTTACGATTGGGTGGAAGTAATTGACCTTAATGCCAGTCCTCCACTGCTATTAGGGCATTTCACCGGGGATCAAATCCCGCAGGCCGTTAAAGCTGATCATGGAGCAATGTTGATACATTTTTACTCTGATATTAGTATCACAAAAACCGGATGGGAAGCCCAATTTACCATAGGTTCTCAAAATATTCAGGAAACTGATAACCTAAAATTAATAAGCATACACCCTAATCCGGCAAAAGAGCATTTACACATAGAACTCTCCAGTCTGGAA
>JABMQZ010000263.1 GCA_013202965.1 Bacteroidota bacterium
AAGAGAGAACTAATCCTTAAATCTATAAACCTTAAAGTTCTAAGAATGAGTCCCCTCCTAAAACATAAAAACTATAAACTGCCTCTAAGACACCAAGGCACCAAGGCTCACAAAACAGTGCTAATGAGTAATTTAACATTTGTGATCCTTCGTGTCTTTGAGCCTTTGTGGCAAGAAAGATACTTTTCGGAGGGGACTCATTCTTAGAACTTTAAGGTTTATAGATTTAAGGATTAGTTCTCTCTTTTGGTCCTTCTCCTTCTGATTTATATGTACTTCTCCATCTAATTCAATGATGAGTTTTTCTTTACTACAGTAGAAGTCTGGTATAAAAAACAAGTGATCATTATTTACCGACTCATATTTTATTGGGTGTTGCCTCAGGAATTTCCTCCCTTCCAACTGCCTTTTGTTCAAATATGACCATAACAATCGCTCCGATGGTGTTTGTTGCTTTCTTAGCGTGCTTGCAATTTGTTTAATTTTATAGTATTTCATAACATTTCCTTTACTATTTAATACACAATTTCCAATAACGTTCCCCCTTCTTTCCAGAAGGGAGGGGGCCAGGGGGTGGGTAAAAAGGGGGAATCTGAAATGACAGACGTTCAAAGTGCAAGACGAATCAACCCAATGAATCCATTAAAAAGGATAATTTTGTTAGTATATACAAGAAATATAATGAGACAGGAGAAAGGAACCCCCGCATATGTTTATGTTTTTGCCGTTCTCGCAATGGTATTCTGGGGCATGTCATTCATCTGGACTTCCATTGTATTTGAATATTATCATCCTATAAGCACAATTTTTCTGCGGCTGCTTATTTCAAGTGCTTTTCTGTTTCTCATTTTATTCATATCAGGGGGATTTCAAAAAATTAAAAAGAAACACTTTCTTCTTTTTCTGGCTTCCGCCATATTTAATCCTTTCTTTTATTTTCTTGGAGAGAATTTCGGTTTAAAATACACCAGTGCTTCTGTCAGTGCAGTCATCATTGCTACCATTCCTTTGTTTACTCCCTTTGCCGCCTGGTATATGATCAAAGAAAAAGTGTCGGCAATGCACATTGCCGGGATCATCATATCATTCATGGGAATCCTGATCATGCTGATAAACCCTGACCTTAGCTTCTCTGCTGAGCCAGCCGGAATTGTATTATTACTCTTTGCAGTTGCCTCGGCTGTGGTCTATTCTGTACTCTTGAAAAAACTAACACAGTTCTACTCTCCCCTTAACATTATTACATGGCAAAACCTGATCGGAGTCTTTCTCTTTCTGCCATTTTTCCTTATGCTGGACCTGAAAGATTTTCTAAGTGTAGCTGTGGACATCAGGCTCTTATCGGCTCTGCTTTCGCTTGCCATATTTGCATCTTCCATGGCCTATGTGCTCTTTGCCGTAGCCCTGAAGCATATTGGTGTAAACAGGACGAATGTATACAGCAATCTCATTCCTGTGGTCACTGCTATAGGATCTTATTATATGCTTGATGAAGTTTTTAATACCGGGAAACTTATAGGTATTATCGTAGTGATCTCCGGAATAATATTAACACAAATCAATAAATTTAAAAAGAATCATGAGTAAGAAGAAAAAAATAATTATTCTTGGCAGTGGCCTGGTAGGTGGTCCGATGGCACGTGACCTGGCAGAAGAATTTGACGTAAGCCTGGCAGATATCAATGCCAAAGCACTGAAAAAAGCTGTTGGAAATTATAGCATTAAAAGCATTGAGGCCGATCTTTCCCTGGAGGGAAGCATCAGAATGGCAATAGAAGGTTTTGAGCTGGTGATTAACGCAGTTCCCGGCCATATGGGGTTTAAGACCCTTGAAACTGTGATTGATTGCGGAAAGAATGTCGTGGATATTGCATTTTTTCCTGAAGACCTGTTCATGTTGGATGAGCTGGCTACTGAAAAGGGAGTAACGGCCATCTCCGACATTGGGGTAGCACCTGGCATGAGCAATATCTTAACGGCCTATGCATCCGCTCAGCTGGATAAAACGGAGAAAGTGAAGATCATGGTTGGCGGATTGCCAAAACTGCGTCAGCTGCCATGGGAATACAAAGCTGTTTTTTCCCCGGCAGATGTCATTGAAGAGTACACACGGCCCGCGAGAATTGTACGCGCTGGCAAGGAGGTCATTCTTCCCGCCTTATCAGAAACAGAACTTATTGATATTGAAGAGGTAGGAACACTTGAAGCTTTTATCAGCGACGGATTGCGTTCACTCATCAGAACCATTGATGCTCCTGAAATGGTAGAAAAAACGATGCGGTACCCTGGTCATGCCCGCCTGATGGAAACCCTTCGCGATGCAGGATTTTTCAGCCAGGAAGAAAGAATGGTCTCCGGCAAAAGGATCAAACCACTGGATTTTACTTCCTCCATCCTTTTCCCCCAATGGAAACTGGAAGAAGGAGAAACAGACATTACCGTGATGAAAGTGATCGTTGAAGGGACAAAAAACGGAAAAGCCAGAACCATCGTATATGATCTGTATGATGAGTACGATCCCGAAAGTGGCATCCATTCCATGGCCCGGACCACAGGTTATACGGCCACCATTACGGCAAGGATGGTCTTGAATGGGATGTATGATCATATCGGTATTTCTCCGCCGGAGTATCTTGGCAGAAAGCCTGAATGTGTTGACTTTCTTTTTGAGGAGTTTAAGAAAAGAAATATCCGGTATCGGGTGAATATTATTTAATAGCTATCTCAGCATACAAGAAAAATTTATATATATTTGCAGCCGCTAAAAAGGCGAGGTAGCTCAGTTGGTTAGAGCGTCGGATTCATAA
>JABMQZ010000264.1 GCA_013202965.1 Bacteroidota bacterium
GAAGATGGGAAGAGGAGAAGACGTGAAGAGGCGAAGACGGGAAGAGGGGAAGACGGGAAGAGGGGAAGACGGGATTACGAATTGAAGTATAAGAAATACCGCGTAGCGATTATTTATTTGTAGCACAAAATAAATAATTACATTTTACTGCGTAGCGGTTCGTTGGAAATCAGTAAGCAGTAACAGATTAACAGATTAACAGATTAACGGATTAACGGATTAACAGATTAAAAGATTAAAAGATTAACAGATTAACAGATTAACAATTTAGCAGTTTAATAATCATGAAACAATACCTCAACCTCCTGGAGCATGTAATGAAGAAGGGGGTGCAAAAAAGCGACCGCACCGGAACAGGGACCATCAGCACTTTTGGATACCAGATGCGTTTCGACCTGCAGCAGGGCTTTCCTGTTCTTACTACGAAAAAACTTCACCTGAGGTCGATCATCCATGAGCTTTTATGGTTTCTGAAGGGTGACACCAATATCAAATACCTAAACGAAAATAAAGTGAGCATCTGGGATGAATGGGCGGATGAGAACGGGGAACTGGGACCGGTATATGGAGCTCAATGGCGCAACTGGAATGCTGATGGCATCGACCAGATCTCGGAAGTGCTTCATATCATAAAAAACAACCCTGACAGTCGCCGGATGATCATTGCAGCCTGGAATCCTTCGGTACTTCCCGATCCCGGCAAATCATTTTCTGAAAATGTAGCATCCGGAAAGGCTGCTTTACCACCCTGCCACGCTTTTTCCCAGTTTTATGTGGCCAATGGAAAATTATCCTGCCTCATGTACCAACGCAGTTGTGATATTTTCCTGGGCGTGCCCTTCAACATTGCATCCTACGCTTTACTCACAATGATGATGGCACAGAGCACGGGCCTGAAAGCCGGGGAGTTTATCCATACCCTGGGTGATGCACACATTTACCTCAACCACATCGATCAGGTGAAGCTCCAGTTAACACGCGAGCCTTATCCCCTGCCGGAGATGAAACTAAATCCGGAAGTAAGGAACATCTTTGATTTCAAGTATGAAGATTTTAAACTAGAAGGGTACGAGTCGCATCCGCATATTAAGGGGGAGATCTCGGTTTAGAGCGTGTTGGGTGTTGAGTTAGTTCTGAGTTTTGAGTTTTGAATGCCCGATGATCCTTTGTGTCTTAGCACCCTGATGTTTGAACCGTAATGAAAAAGAAAGCCTGGCATATTACAACAGCAACACATAATTCGAGATATTCGCAACGAATGTTCGATTATCATGTAAAGCATGGAAAAGCAGTTTGGTTATCAGAACAAGATGAGATAATAATTGCTGATATTATTGCTGATATTGTAAAAAAAGATAAGCTAAATATATTGGAGTGTAATATCTGTGGTGACCATATGCATATTCTACTGCTATGTGAAGAAGAAGAGCTTCCGAAAATAGTAGGAAAAATAAAAGCGATGACTGCCCGTGCCTGTAACATCGCTACGGGAAGAACTATCCCCGCCACCACGGATGTGGATCCGGAGTACGAGAGAACAAGGGGACATGTCCCCTTGTCGGGTAGCGTCTCGCCGGATATGAGCGAGGAGAGCGAGGGAACAAGGGGACATGTCCCCTTGGCGGGTAGCCCCTCGCCGGATATGAACGAAGATGCGGAGAGAACAAGGGGACATGTCCCCTTGTCGGGAGAGTCGGGAGAGTCGGGAGAGTCGGAAGAGTCGGAAGATAGGACCCTCCCCTCCCCGGAAGATACCGATAGCTCGTCGAAAGAAAAGAAAAAGAAATATAATCCCCTATGGACGCAAAAATTCGGAAAGCGGAAAATAAATGGGGAAAACGACCTGCAAAATGTAATAAACTACATTCGCACCAATCGCCAAAAACACGAACTACCCGAAAATAAAAAGCTCGAAAAAATAATTGGCGCAATGAGCTGTTCTGTTCAGCACGCCTTCTGAACCAAATGCAAAAGTGGTTTTGATGTAGCAATTGGGAATCCGCCTAATGGTGTTTGTTAATAATTCGCTTTCAGATTGTATCTTTGACATATTGAACACAGCCCAATGATGTCCAAGAAACATCAGCATAGCGTTGAATATCCTTTGAAAATTACATCAAACCACAACTACCGTTAACCGGTTAACGGAGTCAGATTGTCAGAATTTTCTACTTTTGCATCAACAAATCAACAATATTATAATCTGTTAATATCATGTGCATTTCAATCATAGTCGCCGTAGCCGAAAACAACGCCATTGGAAAAGACAATGAGCTTTTATGGCATATTTCCGATGACCTGAAAAGATTCAAGAAGATCACCTCCGGCCATAAGATCATCATGGGAAAAAACACTTTTCTTTCCTTGCCGGTCAGGCCACTGCCAAACCGCACCAGCATCGTGATCACGGACGAGCCTTCCGACAATTATAAGGGATGCATCATGGCCTACTCCATTGAGGATGCCATGGCCAATTGCGGAGAAGAGGAAGAATGCTTTATCATTGGCGGGGGCTCCGTATACCGACAGTTTCTCCCGCTGGCAGATAAGCTCTACCTCACAAAAGTGAAGCGTACTTATGAAGCCGACATATTTTTCCCTGCAATCAAAGAAGAAGAGTGGGAGCTGATCGAAAAAGAAGACCATGTCGACCATCAAAATAATTCACTTCATTTCTCGTTTCTAACATATATCCGTAAGAAATCCTGATGAAATTCATTAACTTCCAGATACTGTTAATCGTTTTGTTGATCATTATTGCAGGCTCCTGCAAAAAAGGCAGTATAGAGACAAACTATAATCCCAACCTCTTGGTAGCCAACAACCAGGTGATCGCTGAAAGAGCCTACTCACAGGTATTCAATATATTCTTTATGGTGGTGAACGACTCTGTGCTCAAAGCTGAAGGAAGCGATACAGTGTTTGGAGCACATTGCACTTTCACAGACACCCCAAATATTCAGTATGTTATTGATTATCTTCCTTATTACACTATGTGTCCGGATGGCAAAATACGAAAAGGGGTGATCACTGTAAACCTGGACAAGGATTTTTTTGAAACCGGGGCCATTGCCACGCTCACCTTTTCCGGTTATACCATTGATCATCTCTGGTTAAAGGGTGACAATATGATCAGCAATACAGGATTGACGATGAGTATGCAGCCTACATATATGCACGAGGTTCCTTCTGCCACACTCACCTTGCTGGATTCCCTTTCATCTCAAAGCTTTCACTGGTCATCTGAAAAGATGTTTATCCATATGGAAGGTATTGGAACACCCGCTGACTTCAAGGATGATGTATTTGAAATCACCGGCACTGCATCAGGCTCAGCTACCAATGGCGCTGCATATTCAGCAACGATAGGCGAAGCCCTCAGTGATTATTTCAACTGCAGATGGATCCGCACCGGCATCACCAATCTGAGCACCCCCGGCCTGGATGTCAAAACAGGTTATATTGATTATATCGGAGAAGACAGCTGCACCAACCAAGTCATCTATTATTTTAACGGGAACCCGTTCTATGACGAGTTTATTTTTCATTAAAAAGGTTCCCGGAACCCGGTATCCGGTATCCGGTACCCAATCTAATCACGTTTTTCGCTTTTTTTTCTTCGCCGCCGGAAACAGAACATTATTGAGGATCAGTCGGTAGCCCGGTGAATTCGGATGCAGTATCAGTTCAGTGGGTGGGTCTCCAACCAGGTGCTTATAATCCTCGGGATCGTGGCCACTAAAAAATGTCCAGGTACCCTTTCCAAATTCGCCATGAATATAGCGTGCTTCATTCAGAGCCTTGTTCTCACCCATGATGAGCACTTCAGGTTTTATATAATCCTTGATATATGCTGTGGTCTGGCCCATGAAAGCGCGGATCACCTGTTCATGACTCTGACAAAGCATGGTAGGCACAGGATCCCACTTGGCTGAATATTCGAAAAGGGTAAAAAAGTCGTTTTGCTCCCTGATAGAGCGTACATGTTTCTGTGTTGCATCAATACTGGAAATTTCGTATTCGTGAGGGATTGCCTTTAGTGTAAAATTCGTAAATGCAAAGCATTGCGAATAATCCAGCTTTTGCTGCGCATCAGCATCCATAGGGTCCCCATCGAACATCACATCACAAATATCAATCCCGTCAGCTGCCAGGGCAACATCATAGCTATCGGTAGCCGAGCACATCGCAAAAAGGTATCCACCACCGGCAACAAACTCCCTGATCTTTTTTGCAACGGCCAGTTTACACTGTGACACCTTTTCAAAACCAAGTTCCCTTGCTGTTGCCTCAGCCGCCCGCTGGTTTTCCCGGTACCACTGGAAATCTTTATACCGGGCCCAGAATTTTCCGTACTGTCCGGTAAAATCCTCATGATGCAAATGCAGCCAGTCATACATGGGCAGCATCCCATCCAGCACTTCATGATCGTAGATCACGTCATAAGGAATTTCAGCATAAGTAAGGACAAGCGTAACAGCATCATCCCACGGTTGTTTATTTGGTGGAGTATACACAGCGATTTTTGGCGCCTTCTCCAGACTTTCTCTCGACATATTTGAATTCTCGATTATCTCGCCCAGAACATGAAGTGCTGTCGTGTCAAGTATTTCATATGTTACACCGCAAAGC
>JABMQZ010000265.1 GCA_013202965.1 Bacteroidota bacterium
ATTTGTAATCCCGTGGTCTAAGAATGGGTAGTAGTTAACTTGGATCCGGGTCGGAAACTGTGCCATTGGTGACCAAGACCTGTGCATTGAGCATATTGCTGTAGCAATATACAATCAGCACGTTGATAATACAGATTTTTAAAATTCGTTTCATAGAACCTGGGTTTTATAATTTCTACCTAAATACAACAAATTCGACACAGAATATGTGATATCATCAAATCACTTCTGCATAACTGCTCTTATAAAGCCCTATAAAGAAAAAGTTTAAGTGGTGTTTGACTGAAACTCGGAAACTGATCTTAAAAGCCTCGACCTAAGCTTCTTACGTCATAATTGTTTAGTTTAAAATACCTCAGTCAATAATCGTTTTGAGTATATTTTTAAGATATCAGATTCCAAAGATACGATATATTGCAATAATATGCGTTTTTTTTTAAAAAATAAATTAAAACGAGGGATTACAAGGGGGGCGTGAAATGAACAATTCCCGGAATTCATTGTCATATATTTATTCAAGTATTTATTTTCCATGATAGAAACCGGCCTGCCCCCCCTCAGTGGTGGTGATGCTAAGTTCGGAGATTATGACAATGACGGGCTCACCGACATCCTGCTGAATGGAATATGCAGAAAAGGCTTTACGTGAGGCCGGCAGAAGCTCATTATCGCAGGATAATAAAAATAATCCCGGCTGATCTCCATACCCTCATCTTATATTCATATTTTTGTTTTCAAAAGAATTATTACCATGGATGTTATGTTATTAGTATTCGGGATCATCCTGCTTGCTGTAGGATTTGTTGGCTGTGTACTCCCCATCATTCCCGGACAGGCCCTTGGCTATGCTGCACTGATCATGTTACAGCTTATGAATCCGCCCCGCCTTTCGTCTGATCTGATGTGGACACTTGCAGGAATAATGGTACTGGTAACTGTCCTCGACTATGTTGTTCCCATTTACGGGACAAAAAAATTCGGAGGAACCAAACGAGGGGTCTGGGGTAGCGCCATCGGCCTTATCGTTGGAATATTCATTCTGCCATCTATTGTGGTCCTTGGACCATTCGGTGTCTTCGGGATCATCCTCGGACCTTTTGTAGGGGCGTATATCGGGGAGTCAACAGGTGGCAGAAATTCCAGGGAATCTTTTATTGCCGCTATTGGATCGTTTATCGGTTTTCTTACCGGCACATTCCTGAAACTGATGTATACTGCTGTTTGCACCTTCTATTTTTTCAAATTCGTATTTTCATATCCTTTAGTATGACAAAAAAACTCATCATCACTAAATAATATGAATGCATCAGGACATACAGCGGAAGAACTCCGACTTATATCAAAAGAGATCAGGAAGGATATCATCCGCAGTCTTGCCGGGGCGGGATCGGGCCATACCGGAGGATCACTCGGACTGGCTGATGTATTTAGCTGCCTGTATTTCGGGATCATGAACCACCGCCCTGATGAACCCGGCTGGCCTGGACGGGACCGGATGATATTATCCATCGGTCATGTGGCTCCTGCCCTCTATGCATCATTGGCCCAAGCCGGATATTTTCCCAGGGAAGAGCTGTTAAGCCTGAGGAAGCTTGGCAGCCGATTGCAAGGCCATCCCGGCAGAGATCACGGCCTTCCGGGTCTGGAACTTTCTGCCGGATCTCTCGGACAGGGTTTGTCCGTAGCTGTTGGCATGGCAATGGCAGCAAAAATGGATGGTAGAAAATATCATATCTTCAGTATCCACGGGGACGGGGAACTGCAGGAAGGATCTATCTGGGAAGCAGCCATGAGCGCATCCCAATATAAACTTGAAAATCTGACCGCACTTATCGACAGAAACGGTCTTCAGATAGATGGTTCAACAGAAAAAGTGATGAGGCTTGAGCCACTGGCAGATAAATGGACATCATTCGGTTGGCATGTGATCCATTGCGATGGGCATGATCATGGGGATATTATCAATGCTTATGATGAAGCAAAGATCACAAAAGGAAAGCCATCCGTGATCATAGCAAAGACCATCATGGGAAAGGGTGTTCGAAAGATAGAAAACCACCATGGCTGGCATGGGCGGTGTCCCACACCTGAGGAGGCTGAAATTTTTGTTAAGGAAATAGACGGAATGAATGATTAAGTGTTAAATTTTAAGTGTTAAATGATGAATATTGAATGAGAATGATGAATGAAGATTTTAATAATAAGGGAGACAGGCCGACAAAAAACGGTTTTGGCGAAGGCCTGGCGGAGGCAGGACGAAGAAATAAAAATCTGATTGCCCTCGGTGCTGATATCACAGGATCAGTTGGCATGGACCATTTTGCCAGTCGTTTTCCGGAACGTTTCTTTTCTTTGGGCATTGCAGAACAAAATTGTATTGGTGTTGCTTCCGGAATGGCTTTATCGGGGAAAATACCTGTATTTGCTACCTATGGTGTATTCGCTGCTTTAAGGACGACGGATTTTATCAGGATATCTGTTTGTTATAATGATCTTCATGTCATCATAGGGGGCGCACATGCAGGAATTTCGGTTGGCCCTGACGGAGCAACCCACCAGGCCCTGGAAGATATTGCTGTCATGCGGGTGCTACCGCATATGACCGTCATTTCACCCTGCGATGCCACCCAGACGAGACTGGCATTGCTGGCAGCGGTTGAGCAGGTGAACGGCCCTGTTTACCTGAGGTTTGGCCGTGCCCCTGTCCCGGATTTCACCGATGAGAAATTAGCATTCGAAGTCGGAAAAGCACAGACACTGAAGGATGGAAACGATATCTCTGTGATCGCCACCGGCCACCTGGTGTGGGAAGCTCTGGAGGCTGCAAAAATACTTGCGAATAAAGGCATTTCTGCAAGGATTATTAATATGCACACTATCAAGCCAATAGATAAGGATGCCATCCTTAGATCTGCCAGAGAATGCGGGGCCATTATCACTGCTGAAGAGCACCAGATCACAGGAGGCCTTGGCAGTGCCGTTGCCGAGCTGATCGTTAAAAAGTATCCCGTACCCATGCAAATGATAGGCATGCCAGACTGCTTCGGGGAATCAGGACAGCCGGAGGAACTGATGGACAAGTATGGGATGAGAGCAAGAAATATTGTTGCGGCGGCAGAGAAATTGCTTAAGGATAAAAGATAGCCTCAGGTATCTCATTCCTCATTACTTTCTATTGGATATGCAATCCTCTTTATGTTCAGCAAATTATGAAAGCTCACGTTATCTGTTGTAGAACATCCGGCATAAGTACCGCATCCGAGTGTAAATGACGGAAGTAACCCATTTCCGATACCGATACAGCCCTGGGTTCCCGGAGTGTTTACCAGGATACGTGATGCAGGCATGGCCATTCCGAAAGCTTTTATACGATCCTTGTCATTGGTATGAATGATTGCAGTATGGCCCATTCCCTCCTTTCTCAGAACATTCCGGCATAGCTCCAGTCCTTCCTGCTCATCAGCAACAGTAAATAAGGACAAGATCGGGGCCAGTTTCTCATTGGCCATGGGGCTTTCGAGATAATCTTCATCTTCCGGAACCACGATCAAACTGAATTTGCCATCGCGTTCAATGGCCGCTTCAGCAGCGATCTTTATAGCATCCTGGCCTACTTTATCCTTTCTGATATGGTGTGAGTCAGCATCAAAAGTGGCTGCAATGAACCTCGTCTTTTCAGGTGCTGTAAGAACGATTGCACCATGTTTTTGAAGGGATTTAATAAATTCATCCCTGATGGAACTGACTACGATCAGATTATTATCCGATCCGCAGATGATCCCGTTATCAAAGTTCTTACTGCCAATGACCATCTCTGCAACCTTATCGGGATCAACATCGCTGCAGATCAGCACAGGAGCATTCCCCATGCCTACTCCGATGGCAGGATTTCCGGAACTATAGGCAGCTTTCACCATGCTTGGGCCACCTGTTGCAAGGGTTAAGGAAATATCGGGGTGGGTCATGTACATGGCAGTTTTTTTTCTGCTACCTCTTACTTTTATCCATTGGAGCAACTTAACAGGCGCAGCATGTTTCTTCAGGATTTCCTGTATGAGCTCTCCGGCAGTATTGCAAACACCCATTGCATTTCTGTGGCAACTTAAGATAATCGCATTTCTTGACTTAAGGGATATCAGCACTTTAAATACTATGGTAGATACCGGGTTTGTAACCGGGATCAGGCCGAAGATGACCCCGACCGGACTGGCAATTTCCTGTATTTTATTGAGCGGGTCGATCATGTTCAAGCCATGGGCATGCTTGCCCGACATCTCTTTGTAAACTTCAAGAGCCGCGAATTGTATTTTGATAATCTTATGTTCCACCACCCCCATGCCGGTTTCTTTTACTGTTTCCCGGGCAAAGGCATCCGCCCTGCCGGCAATGGCTTCCGCGATATCCTTGAGCAAGATATCTACTTTCTTTTCCGGCCATTCCATAAATTCCCTGAAAGCAAGCCCGGCATCACTGATCATCTCTTCTACATCCGGATCTACTTCATCCGTATGAAGAAAGCCCGACATCCTTTCATTCATGATCCGGATCTTTCCAGTAACCTCCCGGCTGAAATCCATGAGAATTTTTACTCCTATTTTCGGGTGGTCCAAACACAGTTTTTGAAAATTAGCTGTTGAGATGAAACGTGTACTCACATCAGTATCCGCAAAAGCATTGGAAGAACGTTGCAGCTTGTCCAGAATAGAAAACTCCCCCAGGAGCATTCCTTCTTCCAGAAAACCGAGGGTAGGATCCGAATTTGTTTCACTTGTGTCAAGCTCCAGTCGTACTTTTCCTTTATCAATAATATAACAACCGTCTCCCAAATCCCCTTGCCGGATGATCTGAGATCCGCGTGGGAAATTAATTTCTTTTATATAGGTATTGAAAACAGATCGTTCCTGATCGTTTAATGAAGTTGAATATGGCATGTTAATTCAATTTGGTTTATGAGTATAATAATAATCGGATAAATTTATCACTAAAATACCTGATTTTAAATCATATATTTTCCATGAGCGATATTATTTGCATGCATTTATAACAAGATATCACAAAAGCCTGATGCTATCCGGATATTCAACATTTACCAGATATAATCCGTGTGCAGGGACCGACATTCCGGCTTTGGAGCGATCCCTGGCTTCGATAATACTGCGCATCTCCATCAGGGAAATACGCCCCCGGCCTAATTCAATCAGGGTACCGACAACAGACCTCACCATGTTCCTGAGAAAACGGTCGGCTGTGATGGTAAATACCAGAAGATGTCCTTTCGTTTCCCATCCGGCCTTCTTAAGATTGCAATTGTTGGTCTTCACCTCTGTATGAAGTTTTGAAAAACTCGTAAAGTCAGTATATTCAAGCAAAATTTTAGCACCCTTGTTCATCATGTCTACATCAAGATCAGCACGGTTATACCAGGCGGAATCTGAATTAAATGGGTCCTTTCGGGTGGTGATACGGTATTCGTATGTTCTTGAAAGCGCATCAAAGCGGGCATGGGCATCTTCTTTTACCCGGAAGATCTCAAAAACAGCTATATCCTTTGGGAGGAAGCTGTTCAGCTTATATACCTTTTCTTCAAGTTCAGACAGGGTAAAATCCTGATCATGATCAAAATGCGCATAAAATTCACAGGCATGAACACCAGTATCCGTGCGACCTGCACCTGTAACAGCAATTTTATGATTAAATATTGTATTTAAGGCCTCTTCAAGTAGCTGTTGCACACTTAGGGCATTCTCCTGCCATTGCCAGCCATGATAAGCTGTGCCCTTATATGCCAGTTTGATAAAATATCTGTTCACAATGTTCATTCACAATTAATAAGCTGCTGCAATTCCCGCAATCATCATTCCCATAATGATCAGAAGGTAAAGAGAAATGATGATAATCATGAGTATTCCGACAAACTGATAATGATTTTTCAGGAAGCGAAATGCTTCTTCAAGGGTGATCTCATTTTTCAGCAAGACAGCTTTTTTCATATTTGTGGAAAACTTCAACAAATAATATACAGGAAAAAAATACACGACTGAAATAATGAGGTAAAGAAAACCAATGAATACAAAGGGAATTCCGGAGCCCGGGAAAGCACTATAAGTAGTAGAAAAAGCCATCATGAAAAGTGCGACCAATATCATTATGCCAAGGCCAATAAAGCCAATGATTGCAAGAAATAAAGCCCATTTTCTCGTAGCAACAAGATACTTCATGGAATTGGGAGAAAGCATCATAAATTTCTGATCTTCTCCGTCAACGTCTTTTAAAATTTCATTACTCATGTTAAATTGTATTAATTCTCAGGCAAGATACGTAAAAAGTGTTAGGTGTTGAATGTTAAATGTTAAATGCTAAATTATTTAATCGACCGTCGACTATCGACATTCTGCACTCCTGGAACCCGGCACCTGGCACCCGGTATCCGGTACCCTTTATCCTTATTAAGAACCAGAAAAAACTATTAAGGCCTGATATTTGATTGAAAATTCAAATTATTTTTGCACCGCATTGATATTAACAGCATGATACAAATAATTACAGGAATTATAGCAAGTGCGCTGCATGTTTTCACCGGGCCTGACCACCTGGCGGCTGTCACTCCACTTGCCATTGAAAGCAAGAAACATTCATGGAGTATCGGCCTGTTCTGGGGTCTGGGACATGTGGCAGGCATGATGCTCATTGGCATGCTCTTTATATTGTTCAAGGATTTTATTCCATTAAAAGCTATTTCCGCATATAGTGAACAAATCGTTGGTATTGTTCTGGTTGGTATCGGCGTATGGGCGATCATAAAAGTTTTCCAGAGTAAAATACCTAAACATAAACATCCACATTTTCACGCAGAACCAGAACCCCATGTTCACATTCATGCACATCCCCATGAAGCGGAACATGATCATGCACATGTTCACAAAAAAGTAGTGCGCCAAAATAATGTCACTGCATTTGGGGTTGGTACGCTGCATGGATTTGCAGGCATCTCTCACCTGGTATTGCTTCTTCCCACACTGGCATTGCCTTCCATATCTGATTCGATCATGTACCTGGGGGGATTTGCAGGGGGCACGCTTGCTGCCATGATATCATATGCCGCAATTCTGGGATATATCGGACAAAGATCCTCAGGCATGAACAATAAGAAAGTTTTTATGATCGTAAGGCTTATTGGTGGTGCAATCGCAATCGCAATTGGAATATATTGGTTTTTATCGACGATTTAGGCAAGATTACTGCTTGCTGGTTGCTGAATCTATCTCAAAACTTAAAACTCAAAACTCAAAACTCAAAACTCAAAACTTATATATAATATTTTTAGTTTTGTTTAAAATTAATTCATGAGAAAGATAGATACTTCAAAACTGTCGCATGATGAATGCTGGGGTGTGCAGATTAACGGAACCAGGCATTGCCAGAACTGCAAATGGATCGGCATTTCGGCATGTGCAGGGCAGGATATCATCAAAACCGGAAGGAACCATCTTGGGTATCAAATTGGTGAATATGGATTAATTGAGGATTCGCTTGATAGATAAGGGGTACCGGGTTCCAGGTACCGGGAATCCAGGTTAATTTAACACTCAACACCCACTGCGTCCGCCGTAGTCCCGGGGACTCGGGACGAAGGAGGAACACTCAACACCTTTTAAGGTCTTTTGTATTGAATTTTTCAGGGTGAAGCAGTCTTTTCTTCATGTATACAAGGGCTGCATCCAGGTTTGATTTCGCTTTTTCACTTATTCCTTCCTGAAATTCCCATTTAAAACCTTTGATATGCAACAATAATACCAGTGGCTTTTTGTCAAAAAGCTCCTCACACAATTTGACAATATAGCCAGGTGAGGCAGCATGCGTAGTGAATGTAAGACCTGTGGTGCCATCGACTTTGCTCAGGCAGAAGTCTTCAATTTCCTCTTCTGAAGCATCTGCGAATATGACCAGGTCCTGATCTGAAATGGCATCAGCATCTTCAATATTCAGCTGATAATTGCTGTCAAAAGAAAAATCGTGCAAGCCTTCAATGGCAGCCCATTCCTGGATTCTGTTCACAAAAGCATTTCCAAGGCCATCATCCTGCCTGCCCGGATTTCCATACCCGTATATCAGTATTTTCAAAGCCCTTAGGTTCTTTTTTTATCAATCAGCTTATTGGACGCATCATAAAGTGAGATTTCAAGCGGCATTTTACCCAGCGCATGAGTAGCACAACTCAGACAGGGGTCATAAGCCCTGATAGAAACTTCAACAGCATTCATCATCGGCTCGGTAATCTCGGTTTGTCCGTTCATCCATGATTTGGCCACCCTGTTTACAGATTCGTTCATGGGTATATTATTATTGGTGGTGGACACAATCAGGTTTGCCATGGTGATCTGGTCATCCTCGTTGATCTTATAATGGTGAAAGAGGGTTCCACGGGGGGCTTCTATAACGCCAACACCTTGATCCAGCTTGTTTCCCTTCCTTATCAGTTCACCTTTCATCAGATCCGGATCATTCAGCAATTCCTTCATCATCTCTGCTGCATGAAGGACTTCGATTAGCCTGGCATAATGATAATGCATGCACATATTGTTTGGTTTGCCATTGGTCATGGCTTTGAAATCTTCAAACTCCTTTTGTGCCAGCGGGCTCGGAATAAAGTCACAGGTATTCATACGAGCCAGCGGCCCGACCCTGTACCATCCCTTTTCTTTGCCCAGATGTTTCAGGTAAGGGAATTTCATATAGCTCCACGACTTCACTTCCTCTTCAATATAATCATTATAATTCTGATAATCCACATCATTGAGTATCCTGTTTCCTTCACTGTCGACAGCACGCAGCACGCCATGGTATAAGTCGAGTGCACCGTCCTTACGCACTATGCTCAGGTGATTTGAAGGGAATTGCGCGAAGTTGTCGATGAACTCCTTATTTGCCTTGTAGTAATCCTTGAAGAAATCGAGCGCAGCCTGGGCCCAGCTGATCATATGGTCAATGTTCAGCGGATCAGGTCCGTTCAGGAATAATTCTTTATCTTCAGCATAGAGGTGCTTGTTGATACCGCCGGGTATGGCACCTGTACCATGAATTTTTTTACCGGCGGTAGCCCGGATGATCTCCTGCCCGAATTTACGCATCATCACACCCTGTACTGCCAGGTCTTTGTGCATCAGTGCCACACCAATTACATTTCTGATAGCCGGATCTCCGTCGATACCAAAAAGCAGATCGGGAGAAACAAGGTGAAAGAAATGCAGTGCATGTGACTGAAAGATTTGCCCGTAGTGCATCAGCCTGCGCATTTTTTCACCAGTTGGGGTAAGTCCATCACCCGTGCCAGCACCAACGATCACATCCAGTGCCTTGGCCGCTGCCAGGTGGTGGCTCACAGGACAAATTCCGCAAAGGCGCTGAACCAGTACCGGGGCTTCCCAGTAAGGCCTGCCCTGCACGAAACGTTCAAACCCCCTGAATTCTACAATATGAAGCCTGGTTTGAGTAACATTGTTCTGGTCATCCAGGTGTATGGTAACTTTCCCATGTCCTTCAACACGGGTTACCGGTTCTATGGTTATTTTCTGTGCCATATTATGCTTTCCTTTTTAATCAAATTTTACAACTTCGTAAGGTAATTTCAGCTCATCACCGGTAATAAGTGCGATAAGCGCATTCCAGATGAGGTCGGCCGTCGGCGGACATCCCGGCAGGTAATAATCGATCTTAACGATCTCATGGCAAGGATATACTTTGTCGAGAAGCATCGGTAATTCATCATCATTCGGAAGGATCTTTTCTGTGTTAAGTCCTACTGTGGGACCGTCAAGATAGGCTTCCCTGAGGCACTCTTCTACCGGGATACCGTTCCGTAGTGCAGGAAGGCCACCCATGATGGCACATTCACCCACGGATACAAGTATCTTGCAATTTTTCCGAAAGTCTTTCAAAACATGTATGTTCTCACTGTTGCAGCATCCACCCTCAATCAGGCCGATATCACATTGCTTGGTGAAAGTTTTGATATCATCTATCGGAGATTTATTGAATTCAACCAACTCTATCAGTTCAAGTATCCTTTCATCGATATCGAGAAAAGACATGTGACAACCGAAGCAGCCGGCCAGCGATGTTGTTGCTAATACTGGTTTACTCATTTATCTGGTCTCCTTTTATTTATTTGTTTTCAATTTCACTACCAATGGGCTGCTTGTCGAACTTACGTTCCCCAATGGGGTTGTAATACCCGCGTTCCTTTTTGAGGATCGCTCCGACAGGACAAATATCCATTGCGGCCTGTGCTTCTTCTTCTGTAAGATGAGAAGCAAGCTCAGTATCAATCTTAATATGAATGTGTTCTCCCCCCCTGCTGTTTAAGGCAAAAACATGCTTGTCATCTTTCATTACGGTACGAACACATCGTTTGCATAATATGCAGCGGTTCCTGTCGTGATAGATGTACTTGCTTTCCGCATTGACACCCTTATCGGGAAATTCATATGGGAAGCGCGGAACCAGCATAAGGAAACGGTATCCAAGCGCCTGAAGTTCACAATTACCACTTTTTTCACAAGCCGGGCAAAAATGATTGCCAGCCACGAACATCACTTCAACGATCGCCTTTCTCAGCTCCTCAAGCTCAGGATGATTATTCACAATAGTCATCCCCTCAGCAACGGGTGTGCTGCATGCAGTCATGTTTCTTCCGTTCACCTTTACATTACAGATGCGGCAGGATCCGGCAGTCTTAACACCTTCAACATGACAAAGAGACGGGATAAAGACACCGTTATCCTTCGCGGCATCCAGAATGGTTTTGCCATGCTCGGTCCAGTATTCTTTACCGTCGATCACTATTTTTATTTTGTCGTTCATATTATAGTTTTTTCAGTTTCTTGAAATAGATTAATGCACATTCGGAACCCTGTCAACATATTTGCATGATTCCTCGACCGCTTTGCTCATATCAAATTCTGACATATAATCTTCATCTGTCTTGACCAATGCCTCATAAAGCGGACGGAAATTTTCTATGGTTGTCAGGATAGGGTTGGCAGCTGTTTGCCCAAGGCCGCAACGGTTGGCCTGTTTCATAAACTGTCCCCACCTGTACAGCTCATCAATGTCATTCATCGTGCCGTGCCCATTCAGTAATTTTTGGAGCTTGCCTCTTAAGATCACCGTAAGGGAACGGCATGGAGCACATGAACTGCAGGATTCTTCGATGAAGAAATCAATATAATTTGTAACTACATCCTGCAAAAGGTCGCGGTCTTTTCCGATAACAATAAATGCACCACCGGTAGAAAGGTCTTCAAAGGAAATGTTTCTATCAAACATTTCCGGGTTTATACAGACCCCTGAGGGGCCGCCAATCTGTACCGCCTGGACTGAAGTTGCCTCAACCAGGTCGAGTACCTCATTCACCTTCGTGCCAAATTCGAATTCGTAAACACCGGGTTTTTTACAATCACCTGCGACACTTAATAATTTTGTCCCTGCTGATTCCGGGGTACCGATGGCTTTGAACCAATCGGGACCATTCAGCATGATCTTTACAACAGTACTAAGCGTTTCCACATTGTTCACAACCGTAGGTTGATTCATGTAACCTGCCTGTACGGGGAATGGTGGGCGGTTACGCGGCTCGCCCCGTTTGCCCTCCATTGATTCGATAAGCGCTGATTCTTCACCACAAACATAGGCTCCTGCCCCCATCTGAATGCGTATATCAAAATCAAAGCCTTCAACACCCAGGATATGTTTACCAAGCAAGTTATCCTTTCTCATGGTTTCCATCACATCTTCCAGGTAATCCCTCAGGTAGATATATTCTGCCCTGAGATATAATATACCTTCTTTTGCATTAATGGCATAAGCAGCGATGGCCATACCTTCGAAAAGTTGCTCGGGCATTTCAGTAAGGACTACCCTTTCCTTAAAAGTTCCGGGTTCGCCTTCGTCAGCATTGCAAACAAGGTAAGTTGCATCTCCTTCTGATTTACGGCAGAATTCCCATTTAAGTCCGGCAGGGAAGCCGGCTCCACCTCTTCCACGCAGGTTCGACCTCTTTACCATTTCTATTACCGCTTCACGGGTGATATGAACAGTCCTCCTCAAGGCCCAGCCAGTTTCGTACTCCAGGCACATTATAGAACCTATTCTTTTCAGGCAATTATTGTTTACCATGGACATGATTCGCGGGTCGGAGTTATTGCCATCACCCGTTTGGCCGATCATGTCTTTCACTTCTTTTCCGGCTTTGAAACCTGCAATAAGCTCTTTTACCTTAGAGATGGTAAGACTGGTAAATGGAACACCATTGATCAGGGCAGCAGGCTCCTGATCGTTCATTCCAATATCTGATGTATTAAAAAGGCCAATCAGTCCGTCTTCAGTAACAGAACCGAATGTTGTACCGGCTTCTTCTTCAAAAGCCCTGGCAATTTCATCCCTTCCCATCATTTCAGCCACCATACTGTCGTTCAGGTATACAGTATATTTTCCATTGGGCTCAGTGGTAAAGAAATGGTAGAACGACAAAGTCTGCTCCACATCAACTTTCGACATGTTCAATTGCCCGGCAATAATTTCTATCGCTTCTCCGGGAATACAATTGTACTCCGCCTGAATATCTATGAGGATATCCATCAATCGCGTTTTATCGTCATGATACTTTTTAATAATGTCTTGCACTTTATCTTTCATAAAATCAATACTTTAGTAATGCTTTTTTGAATTATTGTTTCAGTTGTTAAAGAATTAACAATACAAAAGTAATACGATTTTTTTAATGAGCAATACAGCTGCAAAATTTAGAATGATTTCAAATTAACCACCTACATATATATATAGTTTTTTGCTTTGCATAAATAGATGAGAGAACTTAAGCTATGAGGTCTTGATGGAGGTGGATGCTGGTGGCTGGATAGTTTTGAGTTTGGATTTTGAAATTTGGATCTTGCATCCTGGAATTTGATTATTCCTCAGTCCTTGATGAAATAAGCAATCTCCTCGAGGAAGGTAAGCATGTCCACATTACGTACAAAAACATTATCAGGAACTGCAAGATGCTCCGAGGTGTAATTCAGTATCCCCTTGATACCGGCATCAAGCAGGATCGGCAGGATATCATTTACATCTTCCGGCGGAATAGCAAGAATCGCAATAGTTGTATCATGTTGTTTGACATAAACCGGCAAATTAGTAATACTTCTGCATGAAATACCTTCGCAGGCATGGTTGATCTTAGCGGCATCAATGTCGAATGCAGCGGAAACGTCCAGCCTGGCATTGGAATCTTTCAGGGCAACAAAGTTAATATTTAGATCGAAAACTGGATACTGGAGAGGTAATGCTTGGGTGGTGGGCGATGGGCGGTAGGTGCCGCCTATTGCCTAATAACATCTCTCATGCATCATTCCGGCCACTGAGGTGAATATTTCGCTATAACATTCCTGCAGAAGAGGAGACAATGACTCACTAAAAACCCTATCCTCTACAATCTCAACTGCAATGATCCTGATCTTTTCAGGAAAAGGGATATTAAGCCTTCGGGCCAGTTTCACCGACATATCAAACGATATATCGTGGGCATTTGACAGGTGTAATGTGCTCTTATTATGGGGGTAATTCATAGAATAAACTGTTCCTGGTATACCATCTTCAGTCATAATCCCGTCAATGATGATAACCTCATCATATCCTTTCATGATCTCAATGGTTTCCATCCCTCCCAGCAGAGAGGTCTTATAATCGATTTTCTCAAAAGGAAGGAAATTCTGCAATTTTTTGACCAGTTTAGGACCAATGCCCGCATCCATCAGCATTTCGTTGCCGATGCCAAGAACCAGCATATATTTTCCATCTTTTGCCATACTTCTGCAAATTTCAGTCTCTTCGCACAGTTTGTACGATCTCCCTGTTTTCATTCCTGATGTTCACGATCAATGGCATATCGCCGGGAAGGCGGTGAGTAGCACATGAGAAACAGGGATCATAGGCCCTGAACGCCATTTCGATCATATTGAGGATTCCCTGGTCAACCTCTTTCCCCTTTTCAATCAGTCCTTCCGCAGCCTTTTTAAGTGACATGCAGATGGCAGCATTATTGTTCGTGGTACCCACAATAATATTCACTTTTTTCACCATCCCCTTCTCATCAGTCCAGTAGTGATGGGTTAGCGTACCTCTTTGAGCTTCAACAATCCCAACCCCTTCGCCAGTGAAGTTATTCCTTTCAATTTTTGCCCTGAGGTCTTTGCCTGTTATATCCGGATCTTGTGCCAGCTCCAGGCAGTGTTCTGCCGAATACAGGAGTTCCACAAGCCTGGCCCAATGCATGGCCAGCGTATTGTGAACAGGCTTTCCTCCCAGCACCTTGTACATTCTGTCATACTCCTGCTGTGCAAGTGGGGTGGCCATTCCGTCTGCGACATTCAGTCTGGATAGTGGTGTTGCATGATACACACCTGAATCAACACCGTCAACAAAGCCTTTCCATCCCACCTTTTTCAGGTATGGCACTTTAAGGTAGGTCCAGGGCTCCACCCTTTCGCTGATATAATCCATATATTCTGCGGGTGCATATTTGCAGTGCTCCTTTCCTTCCTGGTCAACCACCCTGACCTTGCCATCATAGAAGTTGACCTTGTTGTTTTCGTCAACCAGACCCATATAGTAAGTGCGGTGGGTGAAAGCGTCACTGACGATAATATCCACGTAGTCTTTGTTCTTGAGGACAATGTCATCAAAGACTTGCAGCGACAGCTTGCCAAATTCCACAGAATCCTTGGCTATCTGCTCAACTTC
>JABMQZ010000266.1 GCA_013202965.1 Bacteroidota bacterium
GAAGAAAAGAAAGCCAATAAGAAGGCAGAAAAGGAAGTTGTTAAAAAGGCAGTGAAAAAGAAAGCAGTTAAAAAGGTAGTGAAAAAGGAAGAAGTTAAGAAGGACGAGAAGAAAGCTGTGAAGAAGGCAGTGAAAAAGAAAGCCGTGAAGAAGGTAGAAAAGAAAGCCGTGAAGAAGGTAGAAAAGGAAGAAAAGAAGAAGGAAGAAAAGGAAGATGTGAAGAAAGAGGAAAAGGAAGATGTGAAGAAAGAGGAAAAGGAAGATGTGAAGAAAGAAGAAAAGGAAGAAAAGAAGAAGGAAGAAAAGGAAGACGTGAAGAAGGATGAGACAGTGGAAGAAGAGGAAACTTTTGAAGAGTACACTACTGAAGAGCTCATAAACAGGCTGGAAGAGCTTGTTAAGGAAGAAGATATAAACACGATAAAAACCAAATTGGCTCTGATCAAGGTAGCTTTTCTGAAAATGCTGAAAGAAGAAAAGCAGACAGCATTGGATAAATTTCTTGAAGAGGGTGGACTTAAAGAGGATTATAAGCCAGAAGAGAATAAACTTGAAGCCCGTTTTAACAGTGCATTTGAAATATACCGAAAAAATAAAGCCAGGTATAATGAACGTCAGGAAAAGTTAAAACTGGAAAACCTGGATAAGAAAAAGGAGATTCTTGAGAAACTGAAAGCGCTGATTGGTTCAGAAGAAACGCTTAAAAAAACATACGATGAGTTCCGCACGCTACAGGCCGAATGGAAAGAAATAGGGATGGTGCCGTCGGGAGAGGTTTCAAACCTCTGGCAAAATTATCACTTTCTGGTCGAGAAGTTCTTCGATAAAGTGAAGATTAACAGGGAGCTCAGGGATCTTGATCTGAAAAAGAACCTGGAGCTTAAAGTTAAACTTTGTGAAAAGGCCGAAGAATTGCTCCTGGAAACATCTATCATCAAGTCATTTAAACAACTTCAGGAGTATCACAAAGAATGGAAAGAGATGGGCCCTGTGCCTCAGGAACAGAGCGATGAGATATGGGAGCGTTTTAAAACTGCCACTGATAAAATTAACGAACGCAGGCGAGAGCATTACGGACAAATGCAGGAAGATCAGGAAAAAAACCTCCTGGCCAAAACCGGGCTTTGCGAACAGGCCGAAGAATTGCTGACTATCATTCCTGACGCTATGAAAGGATGGCAGGAACAAACAAATAAGATGAATGAGCTTTTTAAGGTCTGGAGAAGTATCGGACGTGCACCCAAGAAAAGCAATACAGAGATTTGGGAGCGCTTTAAAAGCAGTATGAATTCATTTTTTGCGAACAGGAAAGAATTCCTGAATAGTATCAAACAGGAACAACTGAATAATTATAATTTGAAGGTTGATCTTTGTGTCGAGGCTGAAACGCTGAAAGACAGCACCGACTGGAAACAAACAACCCAACAACTGATTCGCTTGCAACAGGACTGGAAAAAGATAGGCCCGGTACCCAGGAAGCACTCGGATAAGATCTGGAAACGTTTTCGTGCTGCCTGCGATGATTTCTTTAACAATAAAGCCTCTCATTTTTCTGGTATTCATGAAAATGAGAATGAGAACCTTGCTAAGAAACAGAAACTTATCGAAAAGTTAAAGACACATAAATTCGAAGATGACAAGACTAAGAACCTGGACATCCTGAAAAATTTTCAGCGGGAATGGCTGGCGATCGGTTATGTACCCATGAAAGAAAAGGAACCGATACAGAAGGAATTTCGTGAAGCCATCGATGCAAACCTGGATAAATTGAAGATCAGTTCTGCTGAACTCAGCAGTGCGAGCTATCAAACCCGTATGGAAGCCGTAAAAGGTTCTCCTGATGCAGAAAGGGTTTATCGTAAGGAGATAGGTTTTCTAAGTGGTAAGATCAATAAACTCAGGGACGATGTCAACCTCTGGGAGAACAACCTGGGCTTCTTTGCCAATTCTAAAAAAGCCGATATACTGAAACAGGAATTCGAACAGAAAATCGATAAGGCAAAGCAGGATCTGGCTGCAATGGAAGCCAAAGTGAAGTATCTGCGGAGGATGTCTGCAGAATGATAAAATTATGGCTGGAAATACTTTTGGACAGATATTCAGATATACCTCTTTCGGTGAATCTCACGGTTCTGCCATGGGCGGTGTGATCGATGGATGTCCTGCCGGTATCAGTATTGATATGGAATCCATTCATGCTGATCTGCAGAGAAGGAGGCCGGGAAGTTCCGGGCCTTCCACAAGGCGTAAGGAAGCTGATGTTCCACAGTTTTTGTCCGGTTTGATCGATGAAACCACTACAGGGGCACCCATTGCGTTTATCATTCCTAATGAAGATGCCAGGCCTCAGGACTATAATCATCTTAAGGATATTTACCGCCCCTCACATGCAGATTTTACTTATCACCAAAAATATAAGATCGATGACCATAGGCTTGTGCATCGGGCTTCTGCCCGTGAAACTGCAGGCCGGGTGGTTGCCGGCGGAATAGCAAAGCAGATAATTGCAGGCTCAGGAATGCAAATAGCCGCTTACACTTCCGGTATAGGCCGCTTTAAACTTGAGGGTGACTTCACTTTTTCTGAACTTGAACAAGCCAAACTGTCGAAAATGCAGTGCCCTGATGAAAATTTGTCTGAACAGATGGAATCCTATTTGGATGAATTAAAGAAAGAAGGCGACAGCATTGGTTGTGAGGTGCGGGCAGTGATCACAGGCGTTCCTGCCGGGCTAGGTGAACCGGTGTTTGCTAAGCTTCATGCCGGGCTGGCAGCTGCTATGATGAGTATCAATGCCGCTGTTGCATTCGATTATGGCTCGGGCAGCTTCGCCGCAGATATGAAGGGCTCGGAATATAACGACCTCTTTACAGTACATAATGGGCATGTCAGGACAGCATCCAATAATTCGGGAGGGATACAGGCCGGCATCTCAAACGGAGAAGATATATTATTCAGAGTGGTATTCAAGCCCATCCCAACGATCATGAAACCCCAGAAGACCGTCAACAGAGAAGGGAAACCAGTGATCATCGAGGGAAAAGGCCGGCATGATGTATGCGCTGCTCCCAGGGTTGTCCCCGTGGTTGAAGCTATGGCGGCCCTGGTCATAGCAGATCATTTGTTGCTATCTAAAAGTGTTCGTCTGTAAATTTTACCTTTTCCTTTTTTAAAGCCTGATGAATATCGAGAAACGAATATCGTTTCTCTAATCCTCGAGCATGTCCACAACATTCTCCAGCTTCCCATCAACCTCAGCAGGTTCTAACCCAAGTATATACGCCATAAGCGGATACAGGTCCACATTATTGAATGTCGGATGGACATGTCCCTTTTTAAATGCCGGGCCGGTGGCATAGAAGATCGCATGCATGTCGGTATTGCGATTGTCGTAGCCATGGTCTCCGTAAGGGCCTTTTCGGTCGTCTCTTTTCCATTTGAGGCGCCATGCGCTGTCTGCACATACTATGAGGTCGGTAATGCGTGGATGTGTCCCGTAATGAAGTCGTTCCGGCACTTCACCTGCTTTCCATACCGTAAAATGATCGCCGGCAGTGAGGGCATGGTACAATGAATCCATGCAGCCATCTTCCGCCAGGATGTTGTAGTTGGGATTATATCCCTGAAGGTTTTTCACCCAGCTGTCTTTGATATAGTCTTCAAGATAGGCTGTTCTTTCGGGATCCGATGCCTGCATGCCGTGGTCTGAAGTAAAGATGAGGTTGATCTCTTCAGCAATGGGCAATGCATTGATCTTTTCCATGTAGATGCCGAGCAGGCTGTCCTGGTACATGATCATATTATTTGTTCCTTCCGAGAATGGCCCGTAATAATGCCCGGAGTAATCCGGTTCATCCATATACCACAAGATCAGGTGGGGCCTTTGTTCTGGAGGAAGTTGCAGCCAGGCGATCACGGAATCCATCCGCTGGGTATAAGGAAAATCATGCTCGTATCTTTTCCAGATGGAAGGCCTGAGGCCTCCGATCTCAGCTTCCGAACCCACCCAGAAATAGGAAGCACTTTTTATGCCCTGTTTCTCGGCAGTGACCCAGATGGGTTCTCCACCGTAAAAGTAGCCATCCTCAACGGCTTCTCTGTCACGGATGGCGTATTCCCTTCCGCTGGCCGGATCATAAAATGAATTAAGTACAATGCCATGATGATCAGGATATAAGCCTGTGGCCATGGTATAATGATTGGGGAAGGTTTTGCTGGGAAAGGCAGGCCTGAGAGAAACCGCTTTCACGCCACCGGCAGCAATGGCATCCAGCTTGGGGGTAGGGATGCTGTCAGGGTAATCCCAGCGGAACCCGTCCATGGAAAGGATGATGAGATAAGGCCTTGTCTCATTTTTCTGATCTTTAATGCAACTAATAGATCCGAAAACGAGCAAAAAGAAAACTATTGTCTTTATAAATCTTCTCATCTGATATTTATCTTAATGAAATAAAAAACCCCGGCACAATGTTGCACCGGGGTTAAATATGAAATAATTCAAATTATTGAATTGTAATCTTTACGCCTGCATTAAACATAAAAGGCAGGCCCATAAATACTTCCGCACGGGAAGCTGAGTGGGTAATACCACCACTGTATCCATTGTATTCGCTATTATCAACAGCGTCTTGTACATACACTGTATTAAACAGGTTGAAGATGTGTCCAAAGATTTCAACTCCGGTTTTTGATTTCATAGGGAGAGTGTATCCGGCATGTACATCCCAAATAGAGTATGAAGGGAGTTCCCAGCTTTGAGCCCTGTCATCTGCATCAGTCCTGTTCACAACATTCCAGTCAGCCCAATAATCAGAATAATGCCTGAATGTTAAGGTAATATACAATCCTTTGCATGGGAAAACTGTTCCACCCAATGCGATCTGAGTTTGTGGAGCATCACCGGTCTTCAGGTCTTTAGCATAAACCTGGAAGGTGGTGTCAGAGTCAGGATCTCCATAATCTTTATATGTAGCATTCGGATCATTTGTGTTCCTCCATTTTCCAACAGAAAGGGCACCATCGAGTCTGAAGAATTTGGTCGGTTGAACCGCCAGGTCAACTTCAACACCTTGATGAACGGAATTTAAGCCAGTAATAGTAAAGATGCCTTCATTATCACTAACGATATCATAATCTGTCCTATTTACAGTACGGTCGTTCCAGGTCGTATGGTAAACATTGAAGTTGGCATTGAATGTTCCGTCCAATGAACGATAATTCATGCCAAGTTCTCCGGAGATAAATGTTTCATTTGCCGGGTTATCAATTATATCACCCGTATTGTCATTAATTACCGCATCGAATATCGGGACCTTGGAAACATAACCTGCATTACCATAAGCAGTCCATCTTTCGTCAATGCGATAACTTAAACCACCTTTGAACTGGAATCCCATAATCGGGTCAACTTCCCGAACCAGATTTTTAGTAGTATCATCAGGGTCCATCAGAAAATGATTGTCTGTTTTGTATTTGATACTTGAGATGCCTAATGTTACATAGGCAGTGATAACTTCAGTATGATATTCGCCCTGCAGAAATCCACCCAGCCAGTCTACGTTATTCGTAAAGTTATAATCGATTTTATCGCCAAGGTAAACCTTTTTATCAGGGTTAAAATCATCCCCGTTGTCGATATAATACTTACCACCAAGAAGGTCACGGACTTCACGATAATGTTCAATTTTTGCAGTTCTCCAATCAATCCCAATGACGGTTTTAAATTTTTCTGTCCAATCAACTTTCACTTTTGAGATTGCTCCAATTGTATACTGCTTATTTACGCTATTCCTTAGAATACCCACTGATTCACCATCTTCCAGAGCAAAATATTCCTTGTCGATAAAGACTGAGTCCATCAGACCGGAGTTGGCCATGATGGTCTGGTTGAAATCCCAGGACCAGGGACCGGGTCCATAATAGAATTTATAATCCTGGCCTCCCAATACACCATTTCCATCTCTTCTGTATAGAGCACCATAGGTTCCTGTTCCGCCACCAGTACCACCTGAGTAATATACAGTAGTAAATTGAGATACTTTGTCACTCCACTGTGCATACCAGTTAAGGTTAGTAAGTGGTTTGTTATAATAATTTTCCCGTTCATTGAGGAAATTTTCAGAATACCTTTTACGGGTTTTACCATTGAAGCTCTGTTCTCCGTCATAGGTAGGATCTACCGGACTCCAGTTTTGATTGTAAAGATTTCCCTGCTCAGTAAAAGAGGCAAAAGCAGCGGTATCATACCCCATTAGGCCTTTTGCATATTCCTGGTCATAGGTTGCAAGGTTTTGCTTGTAAAGGTTCTGTCCATGTCTTTGTGGAGCTCCCATGGCATAAAATTCAAGCCTGTGTTTCTTGTTAATATTATAGCTAGCGCCAAAATAGTAAGCCCATGCGTCTGTCCATGTAGCATCAATTATTCCACTGCCAACCTTTCTAACAGCACTGACACTGAATGCTAATTTGTTGTTTATCAGTCCTGTATGAGCGGTTATCGTCGCTTTCATGAAATTTCCGGAGCCAATTTCAAATTTTCCACTACCCCCGGCTTTATGTTCAGCAGGACTGGTGATAATATTCATGGTACCACCAATTGAAGGTGTTGCCAGGTTTACAGCACTCAAACCACGTTGTATCTGAATAGAGGAAGTGGCATCTCCTATTCCATCCCAGTTTGACCAGTATACCCATCCGTTTTCCATGTCATTAACGGGTATACCATTGATCATGATGGCAACATTTCTCTGGTTAAATCCCCTGATATTAATACGGGCATCACCAGCACCCCCCCCCTGGGCAGTTGCATAAACACTGGGTGTCATATTTAACATCAATGGGATGTCTTGTGATCCGAGAGTTCTCTCAATCTGAGTCTTGTTGATGTTGGTCATGGCAACAGGTGTTTCTCTTTCTTTTGCACGATCAGCAATAATGTTGATCCCCGCAAGACCAATAGCACTGGGATCCAGTTTAATTTTGCCCATATCCAGCTCTTCACCATCAATAACTGTGATGTCAAAGGTTTTTGATTCATAGCCGACATAAGAAACCACTACTTTGTGCGTTCCGGCGGGGGCTTCGAATTCGAAGTACCCTTTGGTGTCGGTAGGACCACCAATAGTTGTTCCTTCAACAACTACAGTAGCTCCGATCAGACCATCATTGATCTCTGCGTCAAGGACTTTCCCTTTTACAGTGCCCTGAGCGTAAGTTGCACCGCTTAGCAGCATGAAAGCTGCAAGCATTAGAATTTGGTAAATTTTTCTCATAGTAAATGAATTTTGGTTTAATGATTTTATGTAAATGTAATTAGTATTGTATAGGGGAATGTTGAAAACATGTTAACAATATATTTAGGGGAGAATACTCTGGATAATTAATCATTTATAATGAATATCTTAGAAGTTAATATCTTGTTAAAAACAAAGAAATTTATAATGAATCCAAATAAATTTTGAATTTTGGCACGAGGGAGTTAGAGACTGTGAGACTGTGTGACTTTGAGACTCAGAGACTCAGAGACTCAGGTGCTTAGAGGCTGGTTGCTTGAGACTTTCACTCTTCACTCTTTACTCTTCACTCAAATTCATCACTAGGAACTCGGATCTAGGCACTCGGAACTCGAAGCCGGAACTTCTAAAAATTGATTTGCATACCGACATTTACCGTTCTTCCAAATCCCCAGAATCCTGTAAAGCTGCTGAGGCTATGACCTGCGCCGTCCATCCCTCTGATAATATGTTTTGAATTCAATAAGTTAAAGCAGCTCAGATTGGCCCTGGCCTCCTGTCCGAACATTCTGAAATTCACAACAAGATGGGCATCCAGCACATGGTAGGAAGGGATCCGGAACGACTGCTCCCTGTCATGTGGGTTGTTCCGCTTAACCGGGTTAAAATCAGCATATAACCTGTCGTAATATACCCAGTTCACTCCCAGGCTGAAATGCTCGAGAAAATGATAATTTCCGCTGAGTCCAATTTGCGTCTGAGGTGCATCGCCAACATACAAACCGTTTGCATAAACATTCACGGTATCTTTTAACACATTATTGTTATCATACACCTTTGCCTGTACATCATTTTTCCATTTCCAATTGCCCAGAGATAATAACCCGCTTACACTAAAGTTCCTGCACAGGCGCTGGTCAATCTCAAGCTCGACGCCGCTATGTTCTGCATCCAGGCCATGGATAAGGACAGGATCCAGGAACTGCTCGTATTCATTGGCCAGGAAGGATTTGTCTTTCCAGTATGTGTAATATACATTCAGCCGGATCCTGGTCTTATCGTAAGTCATACCATAGCCGATCTCAGCAGAACTGATCTTTTCATTGGAAAGATCTTTCGAAACCTCGTTGGTGTAGTTACCAAACACGAACTTATAATATGGCACACGCGAGAAATATCCTGCATTGGCATACAGGTGATGGGTTTCATTGATATTGAAGTTCAGGCCTCCCTTGATGTCGAAGCCGGCCAGGTCGACCACATCGCTTTTTGGGTCGTCCACATAATTGTAATGATCGATACGCTGGAACCAGTTTTCTGATACTGAGCCGGCGAGGAAGGCATTCCAGCGCCCACTGTGATAATTGGCCTGGGCGAAAATGTTGATGTAGTTGATGAATGCCCCGTTGTCGACCTTCACAATGTCGCCGGTGTGTTTCACCTGCTCACGGCCCGACACGCCATCTATGGCCCAGGAATAGTCGTCGATATAGAACTGTCCGCCCAGCAGGTCGCGTACCTTTTGCTGCAGAGTAGACCTGAAATAGCGGTAGTGGATTCCACTGCTAAGCTTGAACTTATCTGAGAACTGATGCTCGAATGTCGACATTATCCCGGTCCAGATGTGGGACGCAAGGAAGTTTGTTTGTATGTTTTTGGAAAACCCTGTCACCTGTTGTCCGCTTGCAAGGGTAAATGTATCAGTGTTGTTTGCATTGTTCTCATAAATGCTTGTCCAGTCGATCTGTCCCGACGGGTTTCTGTAATTCCAGATGCTTTGCTGTGTCATAAAGTTGTCCGACCATTTTCCTCCGCCATAACCAAAGGAAAAATATGCTGCGCTTGCAACAAATGATTTCTCATTGATCCTCCAGTAATGATTGAAACTGAAATGCGGTTTATGGTAAAAGTTTTCAGAGGTATTATTGATCTCTCCATTATAGCTGCCCCAGTCTTTGTTAAACTTAAGGCCGTATTGGTCGGTTTCTGCCTGCGACAGCATAAAGTTTCTTTGTCCGTGCCTTTCAGGGTTGCCCAGGCCAATGAACACGATCTTGTGTTTTTTATTGAACTCCTTGCTGATGGAGAGGAAATATCCCCAGCCCCGGACGTAGGTGGCATCCACATATCCCGCACCTCTGATCCGGGATCCCAGCAGGGTGACAGCCATACCGTTCTTCAACTTACCCGTATTATAGCTGAAATTGATCTTTGAATTTCCATAATCAGTAATGGAAAATCCAATACTGCCACCTCGTTCAGCTTCTGTCGTACGTGTGATGATGTTCACGGTCCCACCTACGGAGTTCATGGCAGCAGGGGAGGCCCCGAGTCCGCGCTGTACCTGTATGCGTTCCGTGGCATCGGCCAGGCCCAGCCAGTTGTTCCAGTAGACGAGGCCATTTTCAACACTTGATACAGGGATCCCGTTCAGCAGCAGGGTGATGTTTTCCTGCTTGAACCCACGGATGTTAATGGCTGCATCTCCGCTTCCCCCGCCCGTTCGTGTTGCATAAACTCCAGGCACCATCTTCATCACCTCCGGCAAGGGCTCATCACCCAAACGGGTTTCTATGGTTTCGGCCTTGATGGTAGAAACCGAGAGGGGCGACCTTCTGTCGACAGCCAGCGAAGAGATGATAGTGATCTCGCCCAGTCCGATGATCTCAGGTGTAAGCATGATCCTTCCCATGTTCGTATCTTTTCCTTTTCCAATTTGCACATTTTGTATTAAGCTTGTGTAGCCTATCATGCTGATCCTGATCTCATGTGCTCCGTCGGTGAGTTCAAGCATGAACTTCCCGTCTGTTCCGCTGATGGTGCCGGTATTTTTTTCCTGGTTTGTGATGTTCACCCCGCTCAGGGGCTCGCCTGTGGTTTCATCGAGGATGCTGCCTCTGAGTGTTCCCTGTGAATAAGCCTGAGTAATCAAAAAGATGCTCATGCATAATGCGATGATCGGTCTGGAATAAATCATTTTCTTCAATTTTAAAAATTAATACTTCATTTAACTATTTGCCTAAGTGTCCCTTTGTGGATTCCTTTACGTGCCTTTGTGGTTAAAAATCTTAGCACAAAGCAGCACGCAGTACATCAGCAAGGCGCACAAAGTCTATATCCAAAATTTCAGGGAATAAAAAAACCCTGAAGACTTTTCAGGGCGGGCAATGGTATATGAATAATATGCAAATGCCCCGGCAGAAACCGGTTCATATGTATACTCATTTCTTCTACCATCCAGACTATACTGTCGGTACCGGAATTTCACCGGATCAGTCCCGAGAACTCGGGAGTCGCGGACTATTCACCGCCGGTCGGGAATTTCACACATTGGCGTGAGCACCCTGCCCCGAAGAAAGTTCATTTGTTTGAACGCGGCAAATGTAATCAAATACCATTATCAAGCAAAAAAAACATTAAAATTCTTTAGAATTATTGTAAACTTGCAATACACTAATTATTTACAAATATTAATTTAAGTTTCTAAAACCAAATTAACATGAAAAAACTATTGCTTTTTTTAGCTGTTATTGTTCTTTTAGGTTCCTGTATAATACTACCCGGAACTAAGACCACTGGTTAAGTGTTAAATTTGATAACTTTAAACCAGTGAATTATGAAAGCAAAAAGACAAAAACACTCAGGAGCTTTTAAGGCGAAAGTTGCTATTGAAGCATTGCAGGAA
>JABMQZ010000267.1 GCA_013202965.1 Bacteroidota bacterium
GCATGGCTTGATTGGGTTTTACAAATATAGTAAAGAAGTTAGAAGTCAGAAGACAGAAGACAGAAGACAGAAGACAGAAGACAGAAGTTAGAAGTTAGAACTTAATCCAAATTCAAATCCAAAATAATTTAAAACTCAAAACTATCCAGCATCCAGTAGCCAGCAGTTTTTGTTTATCTTTGAAAACGTAGTTGCTTAAACTTATTTCTAATGGAAAAGGAAGCATTGTTCGGAAAGACCTTGGCTGAGTTACAGTACCTGGTAAATGATCTGGGGTTGCCCCGTTTTACTGCAAAGCAAATTGCCGGCTGGTTGTATAAAAAGAATGTAACAGACATAGCGGGGATGACCAACATCTCAAAGCAATCCCGTCAGCTTTTATCAGAAAATTATGATGTAGGCCTGATCAATCACAGCGGCGTGCAGGAATCCGAAGACGGTACGAAAAAATATCTGTTCCCTTCAGGGAGCAATAACCATATTGAAACTGCATATATACCTGAAGAAAAGCGCAATACCTTATGTGTATCGACACAGGCAGGCTGCAAGATGGGCTGCTTGTTCTGTATGACTGGCAAACAGGGATTCCAGGCTGACCTCAGCCCGGGAGAGATCATCAATCAACTCAGAAGTCTTCCCGAAAGGGAAAAGGTAAGCAACCTGGTATTCATGGGTATGGGCGAGCCTTTTGATAATATGGATCAGCTTATGAAATCCCTGGATATCCTTACTGCACCCTGGGGTATGGAAATGAGTCCCCGGAGAATAACGGTGTCCAGCATTGGTATTATTCCTGCCATGACAAGATTTATTGAGGAAAGCGAGTGCCACCTGGCTATCAGCCTGCATACACCTTTTGAAGATGAGCGAAAAGAGCTGATGCCTGTTGAAACTGCTTATCCGCTGCGCGAGATATTTGCCACACTGAAGTCTTTCGACTTCCCGCGTCAGCGAAAGATATCCTTCGAATATATTATGTTCAAGGGGCTGAATGATACGCGGCGCCACGTAAACGAACTGGTCCGTTTGATGCACGGCCTGAAAGCAAGGATCAACCTGATCCGTTTCCATCCGGTACCCGGAACATCCCTGGAAGCTTCCAGTGATAAAACTATTCACGAGTTCAAAGATGCCCTGAATGCCAGAGGAATTACCACCACTATCCGCGCCAGCAGAGGCCTCGATATTGCAGCGGCCTGTGGGCTTTTATCTACCAGGGAACTTCTGAAGAAAGACAATTAATATTCTACTCGTTCTGATGCCCAAGCTTATATGCCAGTCCCAGTCCGAATGTTTGCTTAAACTGAGTCTTTGGACCGGTGTTACCATCTTTATCTGTAATGTTGATATCGTCATCATAGATCAGGCTGGTGGTAAGGGTTGCTGCAAGCCAGTTATTAATTGTAAAAGTGAAGTAGTTGTCCCAGTACACATCAATATTCTGCGGATTCTCAAGATAATTTGAAAAAAGTTCGAGGCTGGTTTGAAAATCTACATTCTTCACGATGGTCACCGCATACATAAACTTCAGGTCGAAACCAAATTCATGCCTGAATAGCTTTCCCTGGCTGATCATCATACCTGATGTGTCGTATTCAGCAGGATCAACACCATACTCCCCAAGATCAGCAAGACGCTGGCTATTCACGACTGTAAGCCGGTAGGTGGCCGGGGAAAGGATGAGTTGTAGATTGTCATTTGGTTTATATGTAAAACCGGCACCCACAGTGAGATAAGCCGGGGTCAGCCAGTTTGAGTTGTAAACGGAATCATTGTCTTCCGGGTATCCTTTATCAAACTGCGTTTTAAAACCTACGGTAAGAGAATAGTACCAGTTCTTGACCATCTCATAACCGAAGTTGGAAGTGAAGTCAAGTTTGTCGTCATTTTTACTCCTTGTGTCGTCTTTTTCCTTATACATCCCATAAGCCATGACGAGGTTATTGGTCCAGAGATATTTGTCTTTCTGATAATTGGCATGAAAATTCAATAATCCATTCATAGAAAGTGAGCTTACACCGCCGGAAGACCAGTTTATGAGGGCGGTTTGTCCGAAGGTAAGGGATACATTCCCGCCTATTTTCCAGGCTTTTAATGAATCAGCAGCTGCATCCTGTGCCTGAACTGATATACTTATTGCAAATAATAATAAAAATGCAAGCGTAATTAATCGTTTCATACGTTTAAAATTATTGGTTTAATAAATTGGCCTGCAAAGATAAAAAAATATTGGTGTTAGGTGTCCCTCCTTCGCTAAAGCTTCGGCGGACGCAGTGGGTTAAATCTATAAATCTAAACTCTTCACTTACATTCTTCACTTGGCACTCGGCACTAGGAACTAGGCACTCCCAATGGGGTCTACTTATAATGAAGCAACACATCAATCGCTCCTTGTCCGTAATCTGCCAGGCTTGCACTCCTGTTCTCGACCCCTTCATACTCTTCCAGTTTTTTAATGATGCCATTTTTAAGCACACCGTTTCCGATTCCATGTATAAAAGTAACTTTCCGGAAGTTGTTGGCAAGGGCGCTCTCCAGCGTTTTGATGAAATATCCGAGCTGAAGTTGCAGCATGTCATGACTGTTGAGCCCGGCGATATTATCCGTGATTTCCCCAATATGGAGGTCAACCACGGCTGTGTGAGGCCCTGTAGCATATTTACCGATCAGTGTTTCTTTTTTATGCTCGCTGGCTCTTATCTCAACAGGCTTTTCTTCTACTTGAACAGCTTGCTTTTTGCCTGGTATTTTCCTGCACGATTTCAGCTCCGCCAGTTTGTATATGATGGCTTTTTCTCTAAGCAGGCCTGATTCCTGGTAGCTTCCTTCGGAAACAAATTTTCCTGCTTTGATATGAAAACTGCTATGCAGGGGAAGCCAGGAATCCTCTTCCGAATGAATGAGTATCTGTACCATACCATCGGTCCAGCCGGAGAGGGCTTCCCGTTCAATGTTTTCTATGCCGGCAGAAGTACCGGCTTCAACTGATCCGTAATCAAATCCAAAATAATTCTCATCCTCATCCTGTAAAAGCAGATTATACAGGATATCATATTTTGTATGATTGATAATGCTTACTTCAAGGTTTCCGGTGATAAACCATTGCTGGTCTTCCGGGGCAAAAGCCAGGTAGAATCCCGGTGTTTCTACTGCTCCGGATCTGATCTTCCCTGCCCTTGCTGTGTCTTCTTTATAATCTGTCCTTCCGTCGCCGGAGCTGTCCGGGATCTTTACATCGAAATCCTCAGAAAACATCTTTTCAGCACGGCTTTCCGGGTTGATCTTTATAATATCGCCGGTGGCAGTAGGAAGTTCGAAGC